>CAZSCK010000033.1:6903-26969 GCA_964605385.1 uncultured Thioalkalispiraceae bacterium | reverse complement strand
CCCCTAGCCAAGTATTTCGGAAAGCCTGTAGTAACAAAGCGTACAGATATTGAGATTCGTATTTATAAAGGTGATCGTAAGCTTACAAAAGCGACAGAAAAAGAAGGTTCTTAACAAATATGATGCCTGCAAATATTACGCAGGCATTATTTTTTACAACGTAAACGATTAATTCATTTTTAAAATTAGAGGGAAACACCATGGCCGCTAAAAAGAAAGCCAAGAAAAAAGTTGCAAAGAAAAAAGCTTCTAAGAAAAAGGTAGCTAAAAAGAAAGTTGCTAAGAAAAAAACAAGTAAAAAGAAGGTCGCTAAGAAAAAAATAGCCAAGAAGAAAACTGGCAAAAAGAAAGCAGCGAAAAAGAAAACCACTAAGAAAAAAGCCAGTAAACCTAAAACACCTGTCATGAATGCTTTTTATGCGCAATCAGGTGGCGTAACAGCGGTAATTAATGCGAGTGCTTGTGGTGTTATTGAAACTGCACGTAAAAACAAAAACAAAATCGGTACTGTGTATGCAGGTAAGAGTGGCATCATTGGTGCTTTACTTGAAGAACTCATTGATACAAGTAAAGAATCAGCTTCTGCAATCGCTGCATTACGTCACACACCATCTGGCGCATTTGGTTCTTGTCGTTTCAAATTAAAATCTCTTGAAGCAAACCGTCGTGAATATGAACGTTTAATCGAAGTATTTAAAGCGCATAACATTGGTTACTTCTTCTATAACGGTGGTGGTGATTCAGCAGATACTTGTTTTAAGATTTCACAATTATCAAAAGAAATGGGTTACCCGATTCAGGCTATTCATGTGCCTAAAACAGTTGATAATGATCTTCCAATTACGGATAACTGCCCGGGTTTTGGTTCGGTTGCAAAATACATTGCAATTTCTACACAAGAAGCGAGTTTCGACGTTGCTTCAATGTGCAAAACTTCAACTAAAGTTTTTGTTGTTGAAGTTATGGGCCGTCACGCAGGTTGGATTGCAGCAGCAGGTGGTTTAGCCTCAACTGAAGAAAATCCAATTCCAATTATTATTCTTTTCCCTGAAGTTGAATTTGATCAGGAAAAATTCCTCGCTAAAGTTGATGCTAATGTTAAAAAACATGGTTACTGTACTGTTGTGGTTTCAGAAGGTACGCATTGGCCAGATGGTCGTTTCCTTGCAGAAACAGGCTTAAAAGATGCTTTCGGTCATAGCCAATTAGGTGGTTGTGCTCCAGTTGTTGCTGGCATGATTCAGGAAAAATTGGGTCATAAATACCACTGGGGTGTTGCGGATTATATGCAACGTGCTGCACGTCATATCGCATCCAAATCTGATGTTGATCAGGCATATGCAATGGGTAAAGCGGCGGTTCAGTTTGCTTTACAAGGTCATAACTCTGTTATGCCAACCATCGATCGTATTTCAAACAAACCTTACAAATGGAAAGTTGGAATGGCCGATCTCAGCAAAGTTGCTAACGTTGAAAAAATGATGCCTGATAACTTCATCTCTAAAGATGGGTTTGGCATTACAGCAAAATGCCGCGAATATTTATTACCATTAATTAAGGGTGAAGATTATCCTCCTTATAAAGATGGTTTACCTAAATATGTGCGCATGAAAGGTGTTATGTTAAAGAAAAAACTGAAAAATTTTGATCTTTAATATTTTTTAGTTAATAAAATAAAAAGGGCAGCTTTTATAGCTGCCCTTTTTTATTCTTGCTTTTTAAAACCTGAAATTATTCTGACACAGCCTGTTCGGCTATTTTATGGTTTTCATCACTACCGGCTAAAATATTTTTACCCATAATTTGAAACTCCTTTAATTGATTTTCAACTTTAGAAAAATTCTCTTCTTTAATTGTCATTTCTATTTCGGCACAAAGCATCGTTAACATTGGATAACCATAATTCCCACCCACGCCTTTCATTTGGTGAATTAAACCAGCGAAGGTTTCCCAGTCTTTTTCATTATGTGCTTTTATAATCACCTCCTGCATACCAGGTAAGCGTGAAATAAAACGATCAATTAAATCGATAAGATCGGGTTCTGATTTTAATAATTCTGAACTGATAATTTGATTAGACATTTTATAGTTAAGCCAGCATATTTTACAAATAAGTATTATTATTTGTTTTTGCTCCTTAAGATAGACTTCAGACTTACAAAGTTGATAAAAATATAGCTAGGCGGAGGTGGATCAATTAATTCGAGAAATGGAGCTGAAAACGGTATTTGGATTAAAAACCGATAAAAAAATTATAAGCTAATTACCACTCAGAAATAGTGAATGAAGCTTGTAAAAAGAGTAAGCCCACAAATTTTGGACTAATCGCAGGAATATAGGTTGCGTTAATAGCAAACTTGCTGGTTCCCACAGAAATAAAAGGCAGCGCCCCAAAAAAGGGTTGGTTATTTTTAAAATCTTTACGCGTCATCAAAAATGCAGTGAGACCCGCATCAATATGCCAGCCATCTTGATCATCTGTTAATAAAAAACGTCTTTTAGTTCCACCGCCTAAATATTTTGAGGTATTTGAATTGCTGTCTTTGAAAGAACCGCCATTTACAAAATTAATCCATTTTTTATTTTCTTTAAAATTATACTCAAACCCTAAGCCCCAGTTATTTTCATTATAATTTTTCTTGTTTTCATGAAAAGCTTTACCATTAATAATTAAATTTACAGAGTCAGCAAAAATCTGTTGAGAAAAAAAGAAAATAAAGACCATTATGAGTAGTTTAAACATTCCAATCACCTATCAAAACCCTAGTGATTTAGTTATCGGCAGGCAAAAAACAAATTTCACCTTTTATTTGTAAACCATTGTTAACAACCTTCAAACTGTGAATACCGTTATTAAATAGCCTGACTTCAGTTTTTTTTCATCTTAATATTATAGTTTTCAATAGCTTAGAAAGTCACCCTGGCATTCAAAACGAGCCTTGACTGACAACACAAGTAATTCAAGCAGAAGTGATCAGCCTCATTTCGAAGCAACAGATGATAAAATCACCGTATTTGAGGCTGCTTATCAGCAAAAACGGCCTGTTTTACTGAAAAGGCCAGTAGGCTGTGTGAAAAAACACATTTTATAGAAAATATGACATGATGCGTAAGCATTGTGAAATACACCGTATAAATTCGGCACTGTAGCTTATACGGTTATTAATGAAGAGTAACAATAGTCATTAAACATTTCGGACAGCTATCGACGTTTAACAACGTAACTTTATTTTTCGGCTAACGGTAATTCAAACCAAAAAGTGCTGCCTTTACCAGGCTCACTTTCAACTCCCATTTTTCCACCCATCAATTCAACAATATTTTGTGTTATGTACAAGCCCAAACCTAAGCCTTCCCTGCTCTTATCATAGCGTTGAAAAGGCTGAAACAAACCCTTTATTTGTTCGCCTGTTAAACCTGAACCCGTATCAGAAACAGATACTCTGACTTTCTCGCCCGCAATATTATTAATATTAATGCTTACCTTACCATTATCGTGATTATATTTAATTGCATTTGAAATTAAGTTGATAAAAACCTGCTTCAATCTTTTTTCATCTGCTTTCACTAAATAAATATTTTCAACATTACTAATTAATTCAATATGAAATCCTGCTGCAACGGGATTTAGTATCGCAATACTTTCACTTAAATTATCAGCTAATGGTACATCTTCAATTATCACCTTCAATTTATGAGATTCAATCTCTGATAAATCCAGAAGCTCTTCAATCAAACTTAAAAGATGCTTACCTGAATCAAGAATCCCTTTATTATGTTCTTGCTGTTCTTCATTCAACGGCGGAGCTTCAGACATACTTAATAATTGAGAAAAACCTAACATCCCATTAAGCGGTGTTCTTAATTCATGACTAATCATAGAAACAAAATTTGTTTTTGCACTATTTGCAGCTATCGCAGCATTTCTACTCTCAATAAGCTCCTGAGTATGTTTTTCAGATTGATAATTTAAGGTTATATTTTCTATTGATGTTTGATAAATCTTTTTTGCATTAACCAGAGAAAATATCATTGATAATAAAATAAGCGTAGCAATCGAATTTGAAATAAAAGTATTAAAAATAATTTCACTGATAAAAACCGGAAATAACAACAGCAGAAAATACGTTGATATATTTCTTATACTAAATGAAAGTGTTGCGACTGCACCCGTTGCCAGACCTATTAATACCATAATAGGAAAATAATGATAAGCGACAGAAGCTTCAGGCAAAAACAAAACACCAACAGCAGAAAAACATAATCCATTTAATATCAATAAAATATAAAAGGATTTATCCCAGAAATTTGTATTGTTAACCTCACTATTTTGTTTTAAATAATATTTATATAAAACAAAACGAGCGACATTAACAGCCGTAACAACGACAAGCCATAAAACCAAGAATATATCATCAAAAAACCGCCACAATACTGCAACTAAAAGTGACGAGACAACAATCGTTGCCAGAACAGAACCCGGTATAGCTCGATATAACAAAGCAACTGTTTCGCTAGCAATAGCCTGTTTAAGCCCGATGTCCAGTTTCATCGACTGTTTGTCTAATATATTTTTCATTTCTACATTAATAATCTTAGTTTAGGCTAAATATTACTATCTATATCAGTTACTGGATTAAAAATCCTTATATTAATTCAGCCACGGTATAAATCATTAAAGTTTTCAGTTTATTTTTCATACTTTATCCGTACAATAGCTAGCTCTACATAAAACAGGCTATTTTTGAGATCCATGGCATATATTCAACGTTTTGTCCGACTTTCCACTATTAGCTGGATTCTGCTTCGTCATGGACTGGATGAGCTTATTCTTGCAACACACCTGTTTCGTCCTTTCCGTTTTTTTCGCCTTATTATGCCCTGGACATGGGTTGCCAGAAAAACGCCACGTGGTGTCCGTATTCGTCTTGCGTTAGAAGATTTAGGGCCAATTTTTGTCAAATTTGGGCAGATTTTATCAACTCGCCGTGACTTGTTACCAGACGATATCGCCATTGAACTGGCAAAGCTGCAAGATCAAGTCACTCCTTTTGATAATCAGACCGCTTATAACATTATTGAAAAATCACTGGGTCACCCACTGGATGAAATATTCAGCGAATTTAGTGACGCACCTTTTGCATCAGCCTCTATTGCTCAAGTTCATGCTGCTACGCTGCACAGTGGTGAAGAAGTTATTGTTAAAGTCTTACGCCCCAATATCAAACCTGTTATTCAACGCGATATTAGTCTGCTCTATATTATTGCCGATAAAATTGAACGTTACTGGCCTGCCGGAAAAAACCTGCGTCCAAAAGCAGTGGTTGCCGAGTTTGAAAAAAACCTGTTAGATGAACTCGATCTCATGCGCGAAGCAGCCAATGCTTCACAACTGCGACGTAATTTTTTAAATTCTGAGAAATTATATATTCCTGAAATTTATTGGGATCATTGCCGTAGAGATATTATGGTAATGGAGCGTATTCATGGCACCCCAATTGGCAACATCGATGCACTTATTGAAAAAAATATTAATTTAAAACAGCTTTCCGAACGTGGTGTAGAAATATTCTTTACCCAGGTTTTTCGTAATAGTTTTTTTCATGCCGACATGCATCCCGGTAATATTTTTGTTGCTGATAATGGCCAATACATCGCTGTTGATTTTGGCATTATGGGAACACTCAATGATACCGACCAACGTTACCTTGCAGAAAACTTTTTAGCCTTCTTTAATCGTGACTACCGTCGCGTTGCAGAGCTTCATGTCAGCTCAGGATGGGTCGACAAAAATACTCGCATTGATGAATTTGAAAGTGCCATCCGTGCAGTCTGTGAACCTATCTTTGATCGACCTTTAAAAGATATTTCGTTTGGCCTACTGCTGCTTAACTTATTTCAAACTGCGCGCCGTTTTAATATGGAAGTACAACCACAACTTATCCTGTTACAAAAAACCTTGCTCAACATTGAAGGCTTAGGTCGCCAGCTTTATCCAGAACTGGATTTATGGAAAACCGCTAAACCCTTTTTAGAACAATGGATGAAAGATAAACTTGGTCCACAATCTTTCCTTAAACATTTAAAAGAAAATGCACCATTATGGGCAGAACAACTACCTAAATTGCCTAACCTTATTTTTGATGCTTTAGAACAAGCTAAAAATGGTGAATTTAAAGTTGAGTTAAATAAAACTCAAATGCAGGAAATTAAACAAGAAATAAAATTGGGGAATAGCCGTTCGCTTCGCGCTATTACCGGTGGTAGTTTACTGATCTCTGCAACTCTGCTGGTTAATGTTGAGCTGTCCTTTTTGGCGGCAAACTACGCCAACTTACCAACGTTTATCTCCGCTGGACTTGGAATAGCATTGTTAGTCAGCTTACTAAAACGCTAAAAATAATTACCGGCTCCATCATTCCCGCATGCCTTTAGCGGGAATCCAGCAGTTTAAATATGGATTCAGGCTAAGATCACGCCGGAATGACGTGCTTTTTTATGTGCGTACCACATGACAAAAATTATTAAGGTTACTTACTTCCATGAAAATCTCAATCATCAGTGGCAGTCACCGAAATCCTTCACAAAGTGAAAAAATAGCTCACTACATCGAAACACTTTTTAAAAATGAATTTACCGATATTGATTCTTTTTTATATTTATTAGCAGACAACCCTCTGCCCCTTTGGGATCAATCGGTTTGGGAATCTGATGAAAAATGGATTGAACGACTCGCGCCATTAAAAGAGCAGTTTAGCAATAGCGATGCTTTTATCATAATTACACCCGAATGGCATGGACAAGTACCTGCCGGACTAAAAAATCTTTTTCTTCTTCTTAGTCGATATGAATTAGGCCACAAACCCGCATTTATTATTTCTGTATCGTCTGGTAGCGGTGGCGCATATCCCGTGGCTGAATTGCGCATGAGCAGCTACAAAAATAATCGTCTTTGTTATATCCCTGAACAATTAATCATTCGAGATGTGGAAAAAGTCTTTAATGATAAACCGGAAGATAATGATAAAAAATCGGATTCTTATTATAAAGAAAGGCTTAACTGGTGTTTAAATATTTTACTAGGCTATGGAAAAGCATTAAAAACCATGCGAGCTAAAACTAAAATTCATAACGATAAGTTTTCTAATGGCATGTAATTACCTGTGATATCCACACCGTTAATTATGTTTAAGATACCAACAAAAATTCATGCCGAACTTTGACTGTCATCACTAATACTACAAGAACAACAAGCCAAAAAAGAACAAGTATAATAAGTGACTGTTTAGCTTTTTTCTTTTCATACCATGTTCTAGGTTTTATGCCCTTTAATAAAAAGGTAATGTTTGAAGCAAGATTCACGCAAACAATATTTACCGCAAGCAATAATGCCGCACCTAATGCATGTTGATAATTTCCTGAACCTAACATCAAACCCACTGTTGCAGTTGGTGGTAGTATTGCAACGGCAACCATCACACCGACTAACGAGTTAGACAAGCCCGCAGTTAAAGATAAGACTGCTGCTGCTCCGGACACCAATGCAAGCACTATACCGTCCATTCCAACATCGGTTCGCATCATTAATTCATGGCTATCAAAGTTTAACGGCCAAATAAAGCCAATTAAGACGGATAAAGTTAACGCAGTTAATAGCCCGGCTAAATTTGATTTTAAGGCTGACCAAAGTAATTTACCTTCACCTAATGTTGTGGCAAGCGCGAGCGCCATGTTCGGCCCTAATAAAGGAGCGATCACCATTGCGCCAATAACAACCGCGACGTTGTCTTCCAGTAACCCTATCGCGGCGACAATGGTAGACATGATGACCATGTACATAAAGTTACTGTCGAGTTTCGCACCAGACACTATTTTTTGATAAAGCTCTTCACGGCTACGGGTAACACTGCTTTGTTTTTCTTCTTCAGGACTATCTTCTTCTAAACGCGGCAAACTGGCTTCAACAGGCAGGACTAATATACGTGTATCATCTGCGGTGGCTAATAATGATTGCAGCGCATCCATTACCGCCTGTTGTTTTTCCGGGCGAACTAATAAACGCGTACTGCAACGCCCATCTTCGTCATTCTGACCCACCCAGATATCAACAATTTCCTGTTGTGCTGCAATACCACGCAAAGTATCAACATGACCCTGATCGGTTATAACCTCAATAATACGCACTTAACTTTTTCCCTTTGTAGCGCTGCTTCTACTTCATCACGCTTTTTTTACCCAATAATAATTCAATTAAAGTTAAAGTGAAGTGAAGTCCATTGCCGTACCAGGGCCTCTTGAAGTAACAACGTTACCATCTACCACCACAGCCTTTTCTTCATAAGTCATGTTATTAATGGGAAATTAATCAAGCGCACCCGGGAAACTAGTCACATGCTTATCTTCTAATAAACCTGCTGTTGCTAATACTCTTGGTGCGGCACAAATAGCTGTAGTATATTTATTATTAGCTGCTAGCTTTTTTATTATAGTTTGAATTCGTTGATCATTATTTAAATGATCAGCTCCGGGTAAACCACCCGGTATCACAATCATATCAAAAGCCTCGTCTAAAACATCATCCAGCGGCTTATCCGGCACTAATTTCATACCACGGCTGGCAATAACAGTTTGTTCATCAAGCCCTGCGGTGACAACATTAATACCGGCACGTGTTAATAAATCAGTAATAGTAACCGCTTCAAGTTCTTTACAACCTTGAGCTAGTGGGACAAGAACTAAAGGTGTTCTATTTAGTGCTGCTTTGAGGGTTTCCATAACGCCAGTCTTCTTTGTTGTTGTAAAGAAATGAGTGTCGATACAGGTACGAGTTTAATGCCTTTAGCTTCTAATTCTGGCAACCACTTTTCTAAAATAGACAATGTTATTTTTTTAGGGTGAGCAATAGCTAATGCAGTTCCTTTACGTTGCGCTCTTCTAATTAGTTTTCTAAGTTGTTTTTGAATGAATATTTCCGATTCTTCATGATCAATAAAAATATCTCGCTGAATACTTTTTAAACCTTCTTCTTGTGCAACTTTTAATGCCACGCTATTACTTGTGGTTTTACTATCAACAAAAAATAATTTTTTATCTGTAGCTACTTCACGCATTAATCTTTTCATCAGCACCTGACTTTTAGTTAACAAACTACCCATGTGATTATTAAATCCACTAACATAAGGAATAGAATCAATATTGGCTTCTAAAACTTTAACAAACTTTTGTTCGGACATGCATTCTGTTAACCCACCTGGCCCGAGTTTTTTTCCGCTCTCCGCTTCCATCGGCAAATGCAACATAATTTCTTTATTTTGATCATGTGCAAGTTTTGATTGTGAAATAACATGCGGTGCATGTGGTAAAAATGAGTAAGTGACTGCGCCGGGTAATTTAATCGCTCGGTTTCCTGATTTTAAGCGATAACCCATATCATCAATAATTATACTGATCGCAGGTTGGTTAAAATTATGAGCAAAAACAGGCGGGGGTACTAAAGGTTCATCAGCCTGTGCCGATTGAGAAATAACCGGCAACAGACTAATCAATAATAAACGAAACCAGATTTGAATGTTATGATCTCGCATTAACATGTTAGTACTTATTTTTGTAATTCTTTAACCAAATTAATGCCTTTTAATAAATTTAAAGCCTCATATATAGCATAATCATCTTTAGCCAGAACCAGCTTTTCTTTCATTTCCTTGCTGTCTTTTTTGTCATCATCCTCTTCTTCATCGAAGTCACCATTTCTCAGGTGGCGAGATAAATCTTTTTCTTTAGTTCGTTTAAAACCATTATCTTCTTTTTTCGATACTTTTACATCATCAAGTACAATATCTGGCGTTATACCTTTTGCCTGAATAGATGTGCCTGCTGGCGTATAGTAACGTGCTGTTGTTAACTTGAGCGCGCTGCCATTTCCTAACGGAACAACCGTTTGTACAGAGGCTTTACCGAATGACAAGGTTCCCATAATAATGGCGCGTTTATGATCTTGTAATGCGCCGGCAACAATTTCTGAAGCTGAAGCTGAACCACCATTAATCAAAACAACAATCGGCGTACCATTAATTAAATCCGACTCTTTTGCGCTGTAAGTTGTGGTGTTTGATTTTTCACGACCTTTAATACTAACAACAATACCTTCTTCTAAAAATGCATCTGAAACTTCAACTGCTGCGTTTAATAAACCACCCGGGTTATTTCGTAAATCCAAAACCAACCCTTTAAGCTTTTTGTTGTTGGCTTTTTTCAACTTGGAAATTGCTTTGTGTAAATCTGCACCGGTACGTTCCTGAAAAGCAGATATCCGAATATAACCAAAACCTTTTTCTAAAGTTTTACTGCGTACACTTTGAATTTTAATAATTGCGCGAGTAATTTTAATTTTAAGCGGCTTATCAGCACCTTCGCGTACAATTGTTAATAAAATATCTGTTTTAGGTTTTCCGCGCATAATGCTAACGGCATCTTCCAGAGTCATGCCTTTAACATTTTTATCGTCTAAACGAATGATTAAATCGCCTGCCTTCACGCCCGCTTTTTCTGCTGGCGTATCATCAATTGGTGAAATAACGTTTACAAAACCATCTTTCAATCCAACAACGATTCCCAGCCCACCAAACTCACCGCTGGTACCTTCGCGCAATTCTGTAAAAGCATCTTTATCTAAATAAGCTGAATGAGGATCGAGGCCACTCAATAAGCCACGAATGGCATTTTCTAATAATTCTTTGTCTTCAATCTCTTCAACATAATGTTGTTTAACCTTTCCAAAAACCTCACTCAAAGAACGAATATCTTCCAGTGGGATTGTTTGCGCTGATGAATGTTGCGAATTGTCCTTTTCGGCTAAAACGCCCTGCCCAATCGCCAACATAACGCCAAGCATCAATCCTAAACCAAGAATAAGAGTATTACGTGTCATGCTTTTCATTTACTGTCCTTTATCCAAAACTTAATCTATTTGCATTATCTTCTAATACTTTTCCCCAAAGTATCACATTACCTTGTTGATTTTAAAGTAAAATCAATAACTTGCTGCACAAACGACAGTAATTTTTTCGAAAATTGCTGTCATTGCGAGCGCAGCGCGGCAATCTCTCACTACAGAGGCCTCATCATGAGATTGCCGCGCTGCGCTCGCAATGACCAACTTGAGCTTATGTTCTACAAAAACTCATTCACAAGAAAGATTTTTTGTTCCAGCAAGGCGAAATTTCTCGAAAAAGCGGAGTGTACGATGAGTACATGAGCATTTTGAGTGAAGTTTCAACGCCGCTGGAGCAAAAAAGATGAATTGTGATTAGCTTTTACACCATTTAGTTGGATCACTCGGCTTCCCTTTCACCCTCACTTCAAAATACAAAGCGCTTTTCAACTGGCCACCACTTCGACCGACTGTTGCGATTACATCACCTTCTTCTACCCAATCACCTGTCTCTTTATATAGTGCCTGATTGTAGCCATACAAGGTCATATAACCGTCACCATGATCGATAATTACCAGCATGCCGTAACCACGGAGCCAATCGGCATAAGCGACCCGCCCATGTGAAATAGCTTTTACATCTTTACCTTCATTACCAGGAATAAGTACGCCATTCCATTTTAAATTAGCAGCCTGACGTGATTTTCCAAATAATCGTTTTACTTTACCTTTCACTGGCCACTTTAATCGACCACGGCGTTTAGCAAAGGTTTCACGTTTGTCGATTTCAGTTAGCATCGACGGCATGATATTGCGAATTTCTTTAAGTAATTCTTGCAACAACTGTTCATTTGCAACGAACGTCTTCATTCGGCTGCCTTGCCTGGCAATTTCTTTTTCCATATTTTTGATGACAATACTGCGATCAATAAAGTCATCTTCTAATTTTTGTTTTTCTACCTGTTGTTGCTTACGAGAATTTTTTAATTCTTCTGTTTTTGTTTTTACTTGTGCTGTTAACCCTTCAAGCTTTTTGATTGTTACCACGGCTTCATCAATATGATGACTGCGTGCTTTATGAAAATAATCGTAGTAAGTTAAGGTACGGCCAATGGCGGCCGGGTTTTCCTGATTTAAAAGTAACTTGAGATATTCTTGCCTTCCTATCATGTAGGACGAACGAATTTGTTCGCTTAAAATATTACGCTGGCTGACAAGTTTGCTTTGTGTTTTACGCTGTTGTTTTTTTAATTTTTTTAATTCACGTTTTTGTTTGCGTAAATGTCGGTTGATTTTTTTTAATACGTAAGCACGTTCACCTATACGGACTTCAATGTCTTTTAAAAATTTTGTTGCCGAATTTTTTTCTTCCTGTTTTTTTTCAATCTTCCGACGCAACTCTCCCATACGCTGACGTAAGTTTTCAAGCTCTTGTTTTTTTTCTTCACGCTGTTCATCATTTAATTCTGATTCAAAATCAGCATATATAGAAGGTGTAAAGGTAAGAAAAAGAAAAGGGATAAGGTAAAAAACACCTCTGAATAATATATTTTTTTCAGAGGTACGTAACACTAGATAAGGCTTGGTTGGTTTTCATCTATCACCGGGCCGATCAATGAACGCCCTGTCATTTCTGAAGGTTGTTCAAGCCCCATTAAATAAAGCATAGTGGGTGCAACGTCCGACAATGCTCCCGTGCTTGCCATTTTTGCATCTCGACCATAATAGACAAACGGAACAGGATTAGTTGTATGCGCAGTATGTGGCTGACCTGTTTCTTTATTAAACATCATTTCAGCATTACCATGATCGGCAGTTACCAGCATCTCTCCGCCGGCCTTATCAATCGAAATAAGTAAACGCGCTAAACAATCATCAAGCGTTTCAATCGCTTTTACTGCGGCATCAAAATTACCACTGTGTCCAACCATATCTGCGTTAGCGTAGTTAGAAATAATAACATCGTACTTTCCGCTTTCTATGGCTTCAACCATATTATCGGTTAACTTAATGGCATTCATTTCCGGCTGCTGATCATAGGTAGCAACATCGGGTGAAGGCACCAAAATTCGATCTTCAAATTCAAATGGTTCTTCACGACCACCGTTAAAGAAAAAAGTAACATGCGCATATTTTTCTGTTTCGGCAATACGTAATTGATGCATACCCAATTGTGAAACGTAATCACCAAAAACATTGGTTAAACGTTCAGCGGGGTAAGCAATCGGAATATCATAATCAGAATGGTATTCAGTAAGGCTGGTGAAGTTGCCTAATTTTGGAACACGTTTACGCTCAAAGGCATCAAAGTCTTCTTCAATAAAAGGTCGGGTAATTTGGCGAGCACGATCTGAACGGAAATTCATAAAAATAACCACATCACCATCTTCTACCGTAACGGCTTTTCCACCTTCTGGCACAATCGCAGTGGCTTTAACAAACTCATCGGTCTCACCACGCTCATAAGCATTTTCCAAAGCAGCCGTTGCAGTTTCGGCCTGAAACTCACCTTTACCTTCAGTAATGAGGTCATAGGCACGTTGGATTCTAGGCCAGCGATGATCCCGATCCATTGCGTAATATCGACCGATAACTGAAGCAAAACACCCATGACCCAGCTCAGCAAATTTTTCCTGCATTGCAGAAATAGATTCTTTAGCACTTTTGGGCGGAGTATCACGGCCATCAAGAAAAGCATGTAAATAAACATTTTCTACACCTTGATCAACGGCAAGCTGGCACATGGCATGAATGTGGCCTTCGTGACTATGTACACCACCTGAGGACAATAATCCAAGAATATGTACGGCTTTATTGTTTTCTTTGGCGATTGCGACAGACTCAATTAAGGTGTCATTACTAAAAAACGAGCCTGTTTTAATCGAGCGGCTTACGCGAGTATATTCCTGATAAACCACGCGCCCTGCACCAAGGTTTAAATGACCCACTTCTGAGTTACCCATTTGCTCGGCCGGCAAGCCTACTTCTGCGCCAGAGCCCTTTATATAGGTATGAGGATTCTCTTCCCACAGTTTATCCCAGGTGGGTTTATGAGCTGCGGCAATCGCATTGCCTTCTTTTTCTTCAGAATGGCCAAAACCATCCAAAATGACTAAAACAATTGGCTTTAAATTCAATGACATAGCTGTATATTTACTTTTACCACTAATTAAAATTTAGACTAAATCTAAGATAAGACTGATTTTACCACGAGATTGGCGTTAGGATACCGATTTCGCAACATGAATAGAAGAATTCACTAAAATATTAATTAACCCCTCTCAAACGGTAGATTATTGTATAATGTTTTATTAATAAAGAGCAGACTTGCTATTGTTAAGTGGTAAAGTTTAAACCTATTATAAAAACATACTATATTTGGGGATTCCAGCAATGGATGGATTAGCTATGACTGAAACAACACTACCATCATTAATCACAAGGGATGAAGATATTGAGCGGGCGTCTCGCTCGCTCAAGGCCATGTCGCACCCTTTACGATTAAAAATTCTTTGTACTTTAGGTGACCAGGAAATTAGTGTTCAGGATATTGTTGAACATGTGGGGACATCACAAAGTAATATTTCACAGCACCTTGCAATCTTACGCGATAAGGGCATACTTTTTTCACGCAAAGATGCCAACCGTGTGTATTACAAGGTTGGTGACTCAAGAACGTTAGCGTTAATTGATATGATGCGTGAAGTTTTTTGTAGCTCTGAACTTTAAAAAATATTTTATGCCCTTATATTTTTCATATTGAGGGATTTTTCAACTTTAATTTAAGGTGTAATTATGTCTATTACTCGCAAAATTCGCATTATGGCTGGCTTTGTCGTTATGCTTTCATTATCACTTGGCGTTGAAGCAAGCCCGATTTTCCAAAATGTAAACTGGTTATGGTTAACAGCTTTTGCAGGTTTTAACTTATTCCAAAGTGGCATTACTGGTTTCTGTTTACCTGAAATCGTTTTAAAAAAATTCGATAAAAACTGCGATTCCTGTTCGTAAATTTTAACTCTCCGTTTAAAAAAATATACCCGTGATTGTTTTATACAATCACGGGTTTTTAATTAAAGATTTATAACTCTTAAAGCATAAAATATCATGGATCAACTTATTACTTTTGCCAGCCATAACACTATTCTTGTTGTTGCTATCATTCTCATTTCACTCATGCTTATTCATAGTCTTGTCGGTGAAAAGTTACGCGGCTATAGCTCTATCTCTCCCGCTGAAAGCACACAAATGATTAATCATGATGATGCTTTAATTCTTGATGTACGTGAAAACAATGAATATAGCGAAGGCCATATTATTAACTCGCTGCATATCCCTCTTTCAAATTTAAAAACACGTATGCAAGACCTTGAAAAACATAAAGCAAAAAAAGTAATTATTGCATGTCGTTCCGGACACCGTTCATCCCAGGCTTGTGCAACTCTCAGGAAAGAAGGTTTCGAACAAGTCTTTAATTTAAGTGGCGGTGTTATGGCATGGGAAAGCGCTAACCTGCCTTTAATTAAAAAATAAATTAAAAGTACTATTATTATTTTACTAAAAATTATAGAGATTGTTTTTCATGCCTAAAGTAGAAATGTATTGCACACAGTTTTGCCCTTACTGCGTACGCGCAAAAAAATTACTCGAAAGTAAAAATATTGAATACGAAGACATTCATATTGATCTTGAACCTGAGCGCCAAAGTGAAATGGTAACGCGCAGTAATCGTACTTCTGTACCGCAAATTTTCATTGATGATTATCATGTTGGTGGTTGTGATGATTTGTTTGATCTTGAAGCAGAAGGCACTCTTGATTCACGTTTGGGATTATAAGTGAACTAATTTGATCATGAGTGAAAGCATCCACATCGTTTGTCCTTCATGCGACGGTATTAACCGCCTTCCGGCTGAAAAACTTTCAGCGGGCGGAATATGCGGTAAGTGCAAAAAACCATTGTTTAACGGTGAAGTGCTCGAACTTACTACAAGTAACTTTAGTAAGTATACCTCGCGTAACGATATTCCCGTACTGGTAGATTTTTGGGCACCCTGGTGTGGCCCTTGTAAAATGATGGCACCTGTTTTTACTCAAGCCGCACAACAGTTACAGCCCAATATTCGCGTTGCAAAAGTAAACACCGAAGCCGAGCAACAGCTGGCAGCACAATTTCAAATTCGTAGTATTCCTACTATTGCTCTTTTTAAAGCAGGAAAAGAAATTGCCCGCACTGCAGGCGCAATGGACTTACAAAACCTCATTGGCTGGGTTAAACAAAATACAACTTAATCATTATTTAATACAAACCTAATAATATTCAGGAACAATCATGTCTGAGACAAAAGAAACAAACAACGAAAAAGCCAGTGAAAATGCTGAACCACACTTTTCAATTGAAAAGATTTATTTAAAAGATGTTTCATTTGAATCTCCCGGTGCACCGGCAACTTTTACCGATGACTGGAGCCCCGAAATTAACATGGATCTTAATTCACAGGGAAAACCCATCGACAAAAATATATATGAAGTTGAATTAAGGATTACCGTCACTGCAAAAAATAAAGATAAAACAGCCTTTTTAGTCGAAATTAAACAGTGCGGTATTTTTTCTATTAGTGGCATGGATGAGGCTAATTTAAATGGCATGTTAGGTAGCTTTTGCCCTAATATTTTATTCCCTTATGCGCGTGAAGCTATTTCTGATCTTGTATCTAAAGGCGGTTTCCCTCAACTATTACTTGCACCAGTTAATTTTGATGCAATTTATGCTCAACACTTACAAAACAGCGACGGCGAAACAATTAACTGAAACATGAGCACAAATAGCCAGACAATTGCTGTTTTAGGTGCAGGCTCATGGGGCACTGCGCTTGCAATGTTGCTTGGGCAAAATAAGCATCAAGTAAACCTTTGGTCACACAATGTAGAACACGCCCGTGCGATGCAACAAGCACGTGAAAACAATCATTACCTTGCTGGATTAACTTTTCCTGAAACATTAAATGTTAGTGCAGATCTTGAAGCCACATTTAAAGACGTAACTAACATTCTTATTGTTGTTCCTAGTCATGCTTTTCGTGAGACCCTTGAAAAAATCAAACCTTTTATAAGCACGTCACACCGAATCGCCTGGGCAACTAAAGGGCTTGAAGCCAATAGCTGCAAACCCCTGCACCTTGTTGTACGCGAAATGTTAGGCGATAAAATTCCTCTCGCGGTTATCTCTGGTCCCACTTTTGCAAAAGAAGTCGCGCAAGGTTTACCCGGCGCAGTGACGGTTGCTTCAAATGATCAAACCTTTGCTTTAGATTGGGCACATTTTTTACATAATGATCATTTCCGTGCTTATACCAGCGACGATGTGATTGGTGTTGAAATTGGTGGTGCATGTAAAAATGTTATCGCCATTGCAGCAGGTATTGCAGATGGAATGGGCTTTGGTGCAAATGCACGTGCCGCATTAATTGCACGCGCACTTGCTGAAATAACCCGGCTTGGCACTTCTCTAGGCGCAAATGCTGAAACCTTTACCGGTTTAACAGGGCTGGGGGATCTTGTTTTAACCTGCACCGATGATCAGTCTCGTAATCGTCGAACCGGTATTGCCTTAGGTAAAGGGGAAAAACTTGATATCGTTGTTAAACAAATTGGTCAGGTTGTTGAAGGAGTCACAACCGCAAAAGAAGTTGTGGCTTTAGCAAAAAAACAAGAAATAGACATGCCAATAACAGAGCAGGTTTATAATGTGTTATATGAAAATTCTTCACCACAGGATGCGGTGAATGCTTTATTTAATCGAGCGATAACAAAAGAAAACTAAAATCTGAAAGTAGCCTGGATGCAGCGTAGCGAAATCCAGGAACTATTTAAATGTTGCATCCCGGATTACATTTCATTTCATCCGGGCTACCAATGTTATACTCCTAAGCCACAAATTATTTTTTAAGTTTATCTTTTATGATCGCCATCAAAATTTCAAATTTAACCGGCTTTTCAACTAAAACATCCATTCCGGCTTTTATATAAATTTTACGCTCATCATTCATTACGCTAGCAGTCATTCCAATAATAGGCGCCGAACTTAAAACGTTTTCTTTTATTAGTTTTGTTGCTTGAACCCCGTCCATTTCTGGCATATGTACATCCATTAAAATAACATCAACATCATTTTTCTGTAGATAATCCACTGCTTTTTTTCCATTTTCAGCAATAATGATTTTATGCCCTTTATCTTTTAGCCATGTATGAATGGCTAATCGACTTATTTGATCATCTTCAACAAGCAAAATAGTCATTGGCGCAAGAGAGCTATTTGTATTTTCTTTTTCTTTTTCTTTTTCTTTTGTGCTCTCACTCTTTTCAGAAATCAGGAAGATGAAATCTATAGTAAAACAGGAACCCTGACCAACAACAGAGTCTATGTTTATTTTTCCACCTAAGGCATCAATAATTTTTTTACTTATGGGTAAACCCAGGCCAACCCCTTTGTTATAAATACGCGTTGGTGAAAGCTGTTGAAAAGGCATAAAAATACTATCCATCTTGTCTTCTGGAATACCCATTCCAGTATCGCTTACTTCAATATGAAGATTAAACTTACCGTCATCAGCTTTGTCACCGTTTATAATAAAATTAACTTCACCATGAGATGTGAATTTAACAGCATTATTAATAAGATTAATAACAACCTGTTTTAAACGAGCATCATCGGTTATTAAACAACTGGGTAATGCATCATCAATTTCAACGTTAAAATAAATATCTTTTTCATCAAAGAGGTGCTCGACTTGCAATAAAATATCTTCTAAAAAATCCCAAAGTTTAAATTCTTTAATATTTAAATCTAACCTGCCCGACTCAATTCTTGATAAATCAAGCAAGTCGTCAATCAGGCCCATCAAAATTTCACCGGCACGATCAACTGACTGTAAATATTCAAGCTGCTTTTCATCAAGTTTTGTCGTACGTAATACCTGCACCAAACTTAACATTCCATTCATTGGTGTACGAATTTCATGACTCATATTGGCAAGGAAAAGACTTTTCGCTTTACTCGCTTCCTGTGCGCTTTCTAACGTAAAATCCAGGTTTTTTATAACAGCAGCTAAATCATAATTTTTATTTTCTAACTCTTGTTCATAATTTTTTACCTGCTGATTGTATACCCTGCTTAATAAGCTAAAAGCAATTAAGCTAAAAATAGCTGTTTCAATAGCAGTATTTGAAAGTTGTAAATCGAGGTAACTGTGGGTTAAAACAATAATAAAAATAGTGAGTGCCGTTAGAATATTGCCCGGGCGTTCACCCAACAACATATAAGTAAGATAAATCGCAACATAAAACCATGCGAGCCGAAACTCATCATGAACAACGGTTATTAAAGCAATTGTAAAAACAACAAGCGAAGAAAGCACCTGTGCCCAGGCAACTCTTCTAAACCAGTTCTTATCTATACGTAACATAAAAATAAGAAAAAGATTAAAAAATGAATAGGTAATATTCGCTATTGGCTGTACTTCGCCAATATCCATTAAACCCACGGCACCTAAACCACCAATAAGCGCACCAAAAAGTAGCGAGATCGCCATAAAATAATTAAGTGTGCGAAATCTGAACTGTTGGTGACTTTTTGATTGCGCAAAATCAAAACCACTCGTCAGAAAGTTAGAAAGAATAATTCTTTTAATGTTCCCAAGCCTCTTGTTAAAGCCAGCCTTCTTGATTGTTTTAAATTATAACGATATTTTAGCGACTATAAAGCCCTACACGCTACCTTTAAATTCAAGCTGGCGCCACGCTTCATACACCATTAAGGTCACAGCATTCGATAAATTCAGACTGCGATTCGTCGGCTGCATAGGAATACGCAGAACATGATCTGTACCTAAATTTTCTCTTACCTCTTGCGGTAAACCCCGTGTTTCTGGCCCAAATAAAAAAGCATCGCCTTCTTTATATTCAACATCATGCACATATTGCTGACCTTTAGTTGAAATACCAAATATCCGGGCAGGCTTCACTTTTTCTACAAATTCATCTAAAGAATCATATTCCTGCACAGCTGCAAACTCATGGTAGTCAAGCCCGGCTCGCCGGAGTTTTTTGTCATCCATATCAAAACCTAAAGGACGAAT
>CAZSCK010000033.1:0-6803 GCA_964605385.1 uncultured Thioalkalispiraceae bacterium | reverse complement strand
CAAGCCCGGCTCGCCGGAGTTTTTTGTCATCCATATCAAAACCTAAAGGACGAATAAGATGAAGCTGCGAACCCGTGTTAGCGCACAAGCGGATGATATTGCCGGTATTGGCAGGAATTTCAGGTTCAAAAAGAACAATATGAAACATAATTAAAACCATTAAATAAAAAATTCATTTTACCCTTTTATCTGTACCTTTTCCCCGCTTCCTTGTATCTTCTCGGATATGACGATTAAGAACAAAGACTTACTGAAAACTGAATTTTGCGGCATGGCTTTCAATACCCCACTGGTGCTTTTATCTGGCTGTGTCGGGTTTGGTGAAGAATATACCCGTGTCGAAGGCTATTCAAATGAAGATGTCGGTGCTGTTTGCCTGAAAGGCACAACGGTTGAGCCACGTTTAGGTAATAAACCCCACCGCGTAATTGAGACACCGATGGGTATGATTAATGCCATCGGCTTGCAGAACCCTGGTGCAGAACACGTGATTAATGAAATTTTACCAAAATTACCTAAATCTGAGACTCGATTTATCGCCAATTTATCCGGATCTACCATTGAAGATTATGCTGAAATTGCCAAGATGTTTGATGACACAGATATTGATGCCATCGAAATCAATATTTCCTGTCCGAATGTAAAATGCGGCGGTATGGCCTTTGGTAATGATCCTGAAATGTCAGCCAAAGTTGTCGAAGTGTGCCGAAAAGCCACAAATAAGCCGATTATTACCAAACTTTCACCTAATCAAACGGATATTGCTGAAAATGCACGTCGCTGTATTGAAGCCGGTACTGACGGTTTTGCAGTCATTAATACCATGATGGGCATGGCAATTGATATTGAGTCACGCAGCCCGATTATTGGTAATAATCAAGGTGGATTATCGGGGCCTGCGATTAAACCTATCGCTTTACTTAAAACACACCAGGTATCGCAAGTTTGCCGTGATCACAATATTCCAATTATCGGCCAGGGTGGCATTAGCACGGCGGAAGATGCAATCGAATTTTTAATTGCCGGTGCAACAGGTATCGGTGTGGGCACCGCGCTCTTTTATGACCCATTGGTATGCAAAAAAATTAACCAGGGCATCGCAGATTATTTGCAAAAACATAACTTAAATAATGTTTCTGAATTGGTGGGGACTTTAACTTTAAATTAACCTCATCAATTTCTGTAAAGTGCCGATATAAAAGGCATAATTAAATAATAATAAAGTATGGCTTAGCAATTTCAGGAATTCATTATGGCAGCCACGGCACCACGTAAAAAAATTCGACTCGGCGATTTACTTGTTGAGAAAGGTCTTATAACTGAAGACCAGCTCATGCAATCACTGGCGGCACAAAAGAAAACCGGGCAAAAACTTGGTCGCACTCTAATTTCAAGCGGCCTTGTTACCGAAGAGCAAATGTTGGAGTTATTGTCAGCCCAGCTGCAAATCCCCTTCATTGATCTTAAACAATACAATTACGATGCTGAAACAATTCAGATTATTCCTGAAACCTTAGCACGCCGTTACCGTGTTGTTTCTTTGAAAAAAAATCCCAATGGTAGCCTGCTTGTCGCTATGGCTGATCCCACGGATATTTTTGCCTATGATGAATTATCCAAACAACTCAAATGTCACTTACATCTTGCAGTAGCACGTGAATCCGAAATCATGTCGACCATTAATATGGTTTACCGCCGCACCAGTGAAATTTCTGACCTGGCCGAAGAACTCGGTGACGAACTTGCTGAAACCGACATTGATTTACAAGAACTTGTTCAAAGTGAAGACGTTGCCAATGCGCCGGTTGTAAAACTACTGCAGTCTATTTTTGAAGATGCAATACAAATTAGCGCATCAGATATTCATATTGAACCTGATGAAAATGTTTTACGCATTCGCACACGGGTTGATGGCATCCTGCAAGAACAAATAATGAAAGAAAAACGTATCGCCAGCGCCTTAGTCTCTCGTTTAAAATTGATGGCCGGTTTAAATATTTCTGAACGGCGCATCCCACAAGACGGGCGTTTTAATATTCGTGTTCGTGATCGCAGTATTGATGTTCGTCTTTCAACTATGCCTATTCAAAATGGTGAATCTGTTGTAATGCGTTTACTTGATCAATCAGGTAACGCCTTAGTATTAGATCAGCTCGGCATGGATTCTGAATTACTTGAACACTTTAGAAGAAACATTCGTCGCCCACATGGCATGGTTTTAGTTACTGGCCCAACCGGTAGCGGTAAAACAACCACCTTATATGCCGCTTTATCTGAATTAAATAAAGCAGAAAAGAAAATTATTACTGTTGAAGATCCGGTGGAATATCGTTTACCACGAATCAACCAGGTACAGGTAAATAGCAAAATTGGTTTAACCTTTGCAACTATTCTACGTTCTGCATTACGACAAGATCCTGACATCGTCCTCGTTGGTGAAATGCGAGATCAGGAAACAGTCTCTATTGGCTTACGTGCTTCAATTACCGGTCACATGGTTTTATCTACTTTACACACCAATGATGCGATCTCAACGGTAAACCGTTTAATTGATATGGGTGCCGAAGGTTTTCTTGTGGCTACCGCGTTGCGCGCTGTGCTCGCACAACGTTTAGTACGCAAAATATGTAAGAGCTGTAAAACTGAATATACACCGGAAAAACAGGAAACTGTCTGGTTATATAATTTGCTTGGTGAAAAAGCTGTTAATGCTAAATTTTTTCATGGTAACGGTTGCCCACACTGTAATAACACAGGTTATAGTGGTCGCGTGGGTATTTTTGAATTTTTGGAAATCAATGATGAGCTTGCTGATGATTTACGTCGTGAAGATTCTGCCGCTTTTACCAGGCATGCAAAAGCCAATCCTGACTTCCACCCTTTTGCAAAGCAAGCCATGGAGTATGCCACACAAGGTGTCACTTCACTTGAGGAGGTTGTTCGGGTAACCGGAATGGCTGAAGAAAAACTTGATGAACATAAATTTCAACCTGAAGATTAACTATGCCTACTTTTCAATACACCGGTCGAGATAATCAAGGTCAAACTGTAGATGGCAATGTTGAAGCAAACTCTGTCGATGCCGTTGCAACCCAACTCTTAAACACCGGCATTACCCCTCTTAATATTATTCAAGCTGAAAAAGAACAAAAAGAAAGTAGCAGTTTAAATTTTGATTTTAGTAAGAATAAAAAACCCACACTTGATGATTTAGTCCTGTTTTCAAGGCAAATGTACACCCTTATGCATGCGGGTGTACCTATTGTGCGTTCAATTACCGGCTTAGCCGACACCACTCGTAACCAGGTTTTACAAAATACTTTACAAGCTGTTCGTCGTGAAATTGAAGGTGGTCATGAACTCTCAACTGCATTAGCACAACATCCAGATATTTTTTCACACCTGTTTATTAGCATGGTGCAAGTAGGTGAAAACACCGGTAATCTAGATGAAGTGTTTTTACAAATCTCAGGCTATTTAGAAAGAGAAAAAAATACTCGCGATCAAATTAAAGCAGCAATGCGTTATCCCATATTTGTTATTATCGCGATTACTATCGCCATGTTTATTATCAACATGTGGGTGATACCCACTTTTGCAAAAGTATTTGCCGGCTTCAATGCCGAACTGCCATTGCCAACGCGAATATTATTAAGCATCTCTGATTTTACGGTCAATTACTGGTACATCCTTGTTGGCGCATTATTAGTTATTTTCTTTTCTTTTAAACATTATATTAAAACCGAAAAAGGACACTGGCAATGGGATCGCTTTATTACACGTATCCCTATCATTGGCAGCATCGTATTGCGCGCCACTCTTGCGAGATTTGCACGATCATTTTCGATGTCATTAAAAGCAGGAGTACCTTTAGTCACAGGGCTAACGCTTGTATCACGCGCCGTTGATAACGTTTATATAGGTGGACATATCGCCGACATGCGCAATGGTATTGAACGTGGTGACACTTTAACCCGAACCGCTGCCGCCACTGAAATGTTTACTCCTCTTATTATTCAAATGCTCGCCGTAGGTGAAGAAACGGGAAATGTTGATGAAATGCTGGAAGAAGTCGCAGACTTTTATGATCGCGAAGTTGATTACGATGTGAAAAATCTCACCAGCGCAATTGAACCTATACTGATTATTTTTATTGGTGCAATGGTGCTAGTGCTTGCCTTGGGTGTATTCTTGCCAATGTGGGATTTAGCGAGCGCAGCAAAAGGATAATATGTTACCAAAGAACTTCATCAGCAAACAACGCGGCTTTACCTTGCTTGAACTTGTCGTTGTTATTATTATTATTTCTATACTCGGCTTGTTTGCAATTGATCGAATTTTTGCTATTCGTATAGCCGCAGAACAAGCTTCTGTTAAACAACTTGTTGGCACAATTAAAAGTGCCCTCGGACTTCAAGTTGCCCAGCTTGCGCTTGAAGGCAACATGGTTGCAGTCTCAAAGCTGGATAAATCAAACCCCTTACTCTTGCTTTCACAAACTCCCGCCAACTATATTGGCGAAAAAGATAATAGCAATAACATAATCAAACCCGGTGTTTGGTATTTTAATAAAAAACAAAATGCACTCATCTATAATGTTCGTTACAGCGAAGGATTTGAAACTAAATTAAAAGGTTTGCCTCGTATTCGATATCGAATAAAACTTGTTTATAATGATCGAAATAAAAATAAACGTTTTGATGTTCGCTACGATAGTATTGCCGGGCTTGACCTTTTTCCGCTTGAGAAGTTTAGTTGGAATAAGAAGACTAAGATAAAAGCTGTCATTGCGAGGGAATAATATGACCGCGGCAATCTCATGATAAATCACTCTATTATGGAGATTGCTTCGTCGATATGCTTCTCGCAACGACAGAATGACTAAAAGAGACATTAAATTATGAACACTATGCTTTCAGAAATATTATTTGACGCCTCTTATACCTTTATTATCATTGGCACCTTTATCGCCCTTATTTTTGGTCTCGGTTTAATTTTCGCGCCAGCCTTAACCTTAAAATTTAACGAAAAAATTAACACCCGCTTTTCTATGCGTAAAGCAACAAAAAAAATAGAAGCAGCCATTAAATCTGAACCTTTCTTTTATAAGCACTCAAAAGTAAGCGGTGCAATTTTAATCACAGGCTCTTTATTTGTACTTTATACCCTCGCAACATTTAATGCTTACACACTCATTCCTCATTTACCCAAGAGTATTTCTCCAACAGCCTGGGAATGGATAATCGAGGCGGCACAAATGTTCTTTTACATTACCTGCTCTTTTATTTTTATATTTGGCTTTATCATTTTCATTCGCCCTAGCTTAGTCAAAAATTTCGAGCAAGCTGCAAATCACTGGATTTCGACACGTAAAGGCTTTTCCAAAATGACGGACGATATCAATATAACAAATAAGTTGGTAAACACTTACCCTCGTTTATTTGGCGTCTTTATAACGATATTTTCCCTAATCGTCTTATTTTTACTCTTACCCGAACTTTAATCCGTAAAATATTTAAGGTTTTCCCCTGCTCTGCCGATAAACTCCTTTGACTTTGTACAATAAATAGACTATTTTTACTTTAAGTATCGAATCTAAGTTATTGATTCTGCACTTATTCATCTGTTAGCGCTGCTGCGGCAGCATAACTAATTTACCGACAACTGCGGTTGTCATAACAGATTTTGGAGAAATAAAATGAACAAATCTCAATCAGGTTTTACCTTAGTAGAGCTCGTTGTAGTCATCCTAATTTTAGGTATTCTTTCAGCGACTGCTTTGCCGCGCTTTATGAATGTTAATAATCAAGCTAATTCTGCTGCTGTTTCTGGTGCCGGTGGTGGTTTTGGTGCAGGAATTGCTTTAACCCGAGCACAATGGATAGCTAATAATACAAATGCTGCAGATACAGCTGTAGCCAATTTTGGAGCTGGTAATGTTGCGGTAAATGCTTCTGGCTGGGCAACGGATACTGGCGGCAATACAACCATTGCTGATGCAGCTGACTGTGTAGAAATATGGAATGGTATTATGCAAAATCCACCTCTAGCGGCTATAGCATCCGGTGCCAATGTAGACTATGTTGCTGTTTTTGGTGGTACATCATGTACATACACTTATCAGCCAGCCACAACAATGAGCATTATTTATAATTCAAATAATGGCGCTATTGTTGTTGATGACATCATCTAATATTAACTGATAAAAGCACCACACTTTAGTGGTGCTTTTTATTCTTAACCTATTGGATACAGGTAACTCCAATTACAGCCTGTATGTTTAATCTAAAACTACAAGCTTCAAAGAAAAAATGTACAGGCTTTACGCTTGTAGAACTCGTCGTTGTTATTTTAATTACCGGTATTCTTTCTATCTCAATTGCTCCACGCTTTTTTGGAGTTGCTACTTATGAAAACCGTAAAGCCGCTGATGAGCTACTAACTGCTTTACGTTATAGCCAACAAATGGCAATGGCTCGTGGCGGAAATATTCAGCTAGACCTTCAAAACGATAACTATACGATTGAGTTAACAAGCAGCGGTGATGACTTACGTAGCCCTGATGGCATACCTTATCCTCATTTTTTTGATGGGGTAACAACAACAACTCCTATTATAATTGTCTATGATGGATTAGGCCGCCGCGTACCAAATAATCAGTTCGACATAAACATTGGTAACCGGACTATTCGCATAGAACAGGAAACCGGTTATGCGCATCAAATTTAGCCGCCACTTCAATCAAAAAGGTATCAGCCTAATCGAACTGGTTATCTTTATTGTCATAATGTCAGTTGCTTTAA
>CAZSCK010000032.1:21409-27524 GCA_964605385.1 uncultured Thioalkalispiraceae bacterium | reverse complement strand
GTATTAAAATCATCATCCATCGCAGCACGAACACGTTGATGATATTCAGTGTCGGTGGAACTGACTGAGGTAATATCAACTCCACGTAATGCAGTATATAAAGTCGTTAATGCGGCTTTGGCATTATCCAATTGTTTATCTGAATAGTTTAATGGACTGCGATAGTGACTGGTTAAAATAAAGTAACGTAAAACTTCCGGATCATATATTTCAGTCACTTCACGAATAGTAAAGAAGTTGCCGAGTGACTTGGACATTTTCTCGTCATCAATCCGTACAAAACCATTATGCATCCAAACATTCGCAAACTTCTCCCCGGTTGCCGCTTCTGATTGTGCAATTTCATTTTCATGATGCGGAAACTGCAAGTCCATACCACCGCCATGAATATCAAAATTATGGCCGAGGCATTCTGTCGACATGGCTGAACACTCAATGTGCCAACCCGGACGACCTCCGCCCCACGGTGAATCCCAACTGGGTTCTTCAGGCTTAGCTGATTTCCATAGTACAAAATCTAGCGGGTCATTTTTCGCATCATCGACTGCGATGCGTTCACCCGCTCGTAGATCTTCGGTATGTTTACCTGACAACTGACCATAATTTTCAAACTTATTGACAGCGTAATACACATCGCCATTCGCTGCTGCATAGGCAAAACCTTTTTCAACCAGCGTTTGCACCATGCTTATAATTTGATCCATATATAAGGTGGCACGAGGTTCCTGATTTGGCGCTAAAATACCCAGCGCATCTGAATCATGGTGCATTTCATCGATAAAACGCCCGGTCAGCGTATTAAAGTCCTCACCATTCTCATTGGCTCGCTCAATAATTTTGTCATCAATATCCGTGATATTTCGCACATAAGTCACATGCTCTTTTCCATATATTTCACACAAATAGCGATAAATAACATCAAATACAACAAGCACTCGCGCATGACCAATATGACACATGTCATACACCGTCATTCCACAAACGTACATACGAATATTATTTGCATCTAACGGTTTAAATTCTTCTTTTTGGCGCGTGAGAGTATTGTGTATTTGTAACATGACTACTTATCTTCTTTTTGGCTTAATTATTCGAAATTTATGTCTGGGCGTAGAATAGCGGAAATAATCGTCGAACGGAAATAGGCGGTGAGCAATGCAGGATTTATGCAATATGAGAAGAACTATTTGAGAATAAGGACAGATATTTACGACTTTTAGTTAGAGACAAATTCGTTCAAACACATTATTATTCACCACTATTTTAACCATTCACTCACAACAAAAAGACCCTAAATTATGCGTTATTTACTCCTTACTTTTACAAGCCTTTGTCTCTTAATTTCCAGCGTCAATGCGGCAGATGATTTCAGCAAAAAACGAATTAAACTTGAAACATCTGAAGGAAATATCGTACTTGAACTCGATATCACCCGCTCACCACTAAGCGTACTCAATTTCATGAAATATGTAAGAAGTGGCTTTTATGACGGTACTATTTTTCACCGGGTTATTGAAAACTTCATGATTCAAGGCGGTGGATTCACTCCAGAAATGGAGCGCAAACAACCCAATGCCCCTATTTTGAATGAAGCAGATAATGGTTTGAAAAACGTACGTGGCACAATTGCCATGGCAAGAACCAATGACCCTCATTCAGCAACTGCACAGTTTTTTATTAATGTTACTGACAACCCTTTTCTTAACCACACAGCTAAAACACCACGCGGTTGGGGATACACTGTTTTTGGTAGAGTCATTAAAGGTATGAGCGTTGTCGATAAAATACGTAACCAACGCACCGGACCAAATGGGCCGTTCCGAAGTGATGTACCTTTAAAAACGGTACTGATTCACAAGGCGACTGTCATCGGTGAAAAAACAAAACCCGCAAAAAACATTAAAAAATAATTTATACAAACTTGAAGGATTTTATCATGATTAAAATAATCACAAACAAAGGCACTATTATTCTTGAAATGGATGCTGCAAAAGCACCTGAAACTGTTGCCAATTTTGAGCAATATGCCAAAGATGGTTTTTATAATGGCACTATCTTTCATCGAGTAATCAATGGCTTTATGATTCAAGGTGGCGGTATGGAACCGGGCATGAAAGAAAAAGCCACACGTGACAACATTAAAAATGAAGCTGAAAATGGTTTAACAAATGATCGTGGCACAATTGCTATGGCACGTACACCTGATCCACATTCAGCTTCATCACAATTTTTCATTAATTTAAAAGATAATAACTTTCTGAACTTCACTTCTGCTGACGCCCAGGGTTTTGGCTACTGTGTGTTTGGCAAGGTTGTTGAAGGCATGGATATTGTCGATGAAATTGAAAAAGTCACTACAGGATCCGCTGGCGGTCATCAGGACGTTCCAACTGAAGATGTCATTATTGAAAGTGTAGAGGTTGAAGACTAAGTTAGCCTTATTTTTTTAAACCACGGCCATTATCTGTGAGTACTTTATTTATTTCCGATCTTCACCTTAGTGGTGAACGTGAAAACATCACAGAGCTGTTTATAAACTTTCTCGATCAAAGGGCGTCTAAAGCAGACGCCCTTTATATTTTGGGTGATTTGTTTGAAGTATGGCCTGGTGACGACATGATCCAGCCAGACTATCAATCAGGTATTTCAAAAATGAAGCAACTGGCCGATAACGGTTTATCTTTATTTGTTATGCACGGTAATCGTGATTTTTTAATGGCGGAAAAATTTGCTGAAGTATCTGGTGCAACGCTAATAGAAGATCCAACCATTATTGATCTCTACGGTACTCCAACCTTGCTGATGCATGGCGATACATTATGTACTGATGATGTTGATTATCAAAAATTTCGCGTAATGGTACGTGACCCACGTTGGCAAGCTGACTTTTTATCAAAACCAGCAGAAGAGCGTTTAGCAATAACAACAAAATACCGTGAAATAAGTAAAACAAAAATGGCAGAAAAAACCATGGATATTATGGACGTTAATCAACATAGTGTTGAAGAAGCCATGCTAAAAGAAAATATCCATCAACTCATTCATGGCCACACCCATCGTCCTGCAATTCATAACTTCATAGTAAATGAAAAGAAAATGAAACGAATTGTTTTAGGTGACTGGTTCGAACAAGGTAGTGTTCTGATATGTGATAAAAGTGGTTGTCAGTTAGAATCTCTTTAACAAAACAACCTGACTATTGTAGTTCGCCTCATAGCGCCCTATATCATAATATATAGAGCATCAGGCTGACAGCAATGTCTGTTTATACCGCAGCGTCGGCCTCGTAGTGCCCCCACAATAAAAATAAAATAGAGGGTGAAAGGCCGAGCTACAATTATTCTACAAAATTTACTTTCCCTTCACGTAGTTCCATCACGGTATAATGTTGATAGTCTTTTGGCAAAACAAACAGTTTAGGGTCGGCTTTATAATTAACATCATAATCAACTAAAGAACGTGAGTCATTCTTCTTGCCCCATTCTTGTATTGGAAAACCAAACTCAAATTGTCGTGCAGGTTTAAACGTTGTTGAAGTCATATCACAGGCTTCATGCAAATCTGCTGGCATATTATTAAACGTTACCCTGCTATCTGTTGCCATATGTTCATGAAATTCAGTTAATGCTTTTACCACATGAGGCATTAGCCCCTTAATAGCAACCACGTCATAACAAACTTTATCGTTAGTTATAAGTTGGTAGTGTTTTGCAGTTTCACCATCTATTGTCGGCGCATCTTTCATTTCAGGCATTTCTTTTACTGAATGTATTAATGGAAAAGGGGCTTCAAATACCTGCCCTTTCTTTAATTTCTTTTCATGTATAGCCATTACCCTTCCTTCTTCAGGTATTGTGCTATAAACGATTTTTTTAGTTCGATCATACAAAACAAAACTATCTGAATCTTTACCATCATCTATGCGTACAAATTTTTTGGTAATAATCATACGGGTTTGATACGGCTCAACACCATTTTCCTGTTCCATAAATAAGACTAACGTGTCACCTTGTTCTTTTTTTGCACACGAAGTCAAAACATTTAACACCACGACACCTAACATCATTAAATACACTAACTTTTTCATAATACCTTTAACTTCCTAATTTGCAGATTCTAAAAACAATAATTCTTCTTCGGTAAAACCTGCTCGTTTCCGAACATCATGATCGAAGGGCCCACGTAAAACACCCTTCATATATTCATTAATTAAATCCTTAAAGACTTCCTCAGAATTTAATTTTCGTTGCTCACACAAATAACGAAACCAACGTGTTCCCGTTTCCACGTGACCAATTTCATCTCTGTGTACAATCGCTAATATTTCTACTGCTCGATCATCGCCAATACCTTTGAGTTTTTTAACGATGCCTGGCGTCACATCCAGACCACGTGCTTCAAGCACTCGTGGAACTAATGCCATACGCACCATGGGATCAAAAGCGGTTAATAATGCACTTTCCCACAAACCATTGTGCGCAGAAAAATCACCATAAGCATAACCCAATGAAGTTAAATGCTCACTTAATAATTCAAAATGATAGGCTTCTTCTTTCGCAACCTTAACCCAGTCATCATAATATTGATCGGGCATATCCTGAAAACGGTAAACAGCATCCCACGCCAGATTAATAGCATTAAACTCAATATGACAAATTGAATGAATTAATGCCGCGTGGCCAATCTTGCTTGTCACTTTACGACGGTTCAATTCACGTGGTGAGACGAGTTCTGGTTTTTCCGGTCGACCTGGATTTTCAAATGTTAATATTGGAGTAACCTTTTCTAATGACAACTCCTGTTTCTGCCATGCTGCTGCCGTTTTATAACTTAAACTCATTTTCTCAATCGGCGTGCATGCTTGCACACAAACTTCAGCCTGTTTAAATAATGAAGGTTTACTCATCTCAGTATTTTAACAAGTTACGCCTTAAGCCGCACCTTAAACAGGCTCTTTTAGCGCAATAACAATATCCATTACATTTGTTCCCGTTGGCCCCGTTGAGAGAAGATCACCTGCTTCAGCTAAAAATGTTCCAGCATCTGCTGCAGTTAAATAGCCTTTTGCAGAGCCAAGGCTATGACCTCGTTGTAAGGTTAAGCCATCAATAATTGCGCCGGCATCATCTGTGGAACCATCATTTCCATCCGTTGCACCAACTAATACAGTAATTCCTTTTTTATTTTCTAAAATACAAGCCAGGGCCAGGGCCAAGGATTGATTACGTCCACCTTGTCCTGTTTTTTCCGGTAAAACAAGCGTTGGTTCTCCTCCCCATATATGTACTCCCGGCTTTGCTTTGAGTAATTCATTTGCTAATGATTCTGCCAACTCAAAAACATCGCCATATAAGCTTTGACCATGATAAATTACTGCATAATTCTCTTTTTTGGCCTGCTCAATAATGGCCTGACACGCCATTTCATTACTGGCGACAATATGCGATTCAACTGAAATATTGGAAATAGGCTGTGGCGTCTGTATATATTTTTTTAGCCAATCAGGTAGCTCTGATTTTGAAGTGTTCTGCTCATCAGCAACAAATAAACCTGAACCAATAATTGCCTTGTCATCCAATTTCACATCTGAAATGAGAAATTGAACAATCTCATTTACTGGCAAATAATTTAATGCTTTGCCTGCTTTAATTAATGAAACGGACTGACGAACTCGATTCATCTCATCAATCTCCAGTCCACTACCCAGTAACCATTTATTAATTTTTTGCAGGAGTTCTAAATCAATATTTTTCGGTAAAACTTCAACTAAAGCAGAAGCCCCACCTGATATTAATGCTAAAAATGTTGTTCCCTGTGAAATATTGCCGATAAATTCCAACAACTTAAAACCGGCTTCTAAACTTTTTTCATTAGGGATTGGATGCCCTGATTCAATACAAGGCCATGCAAGAGTTTTATCAATGTGCCCTGCTTTAGTAATAATTAAAGCAGATTTAATTTGTTCATTTAACTGGTTTTGCGCACCCAACATCATCGCTGCTGCCGCTTTTCCAACTGCTACAACCGCTACATTTCCTTCTATCGGGTTGTGATGTAATTGCTGCTCAACTACAAAACGACCATTTACGGCATTGAGTGCAGAGCAAAATAAATT
>CAZSCK010000032.1:0-21309 GCA_964605385.1 uncultured Thioalkalispiraceae bacterium | reverse complement strand
GCTGCTCAACTACAAAACGACCATTTACGGCATTGAGTGCAGAGCAAAATAAATTGCTAAGAATTTCTCTGGGTTGTTGGACTTTTGTCATATTCACTTTTTAGTATAAGGGTTATTGTATCCAGATTTAACATTTGTTTCATTGATATTAATATGTCTGACTGCTATAAAAAGTAATCCAGTATTTACTTAACCATAATCACACAGCGATTATATGGAAATCGTAATAAAATAGGAGGGACAATATGAATATGCCAAAACCCATTTATGAAAGCTTACCTATTTTATATGTTATCGGAGGCATTGCTGCTATTTCAACTGTTGACTCATTTATGTCTTTTATTTCAGGTGTATTGCTAGGCAGCTCAGGTGTCATGATTATGTTTTTAAGACGAGACTATCGCAACTCTGAAAAACTATAGAATTACTTTTTAAGATTATTATTAATTTATAACTAAACAACTAAACGCCCCATTATTGGGGCGTTTTTTATGTTAAATTTGTATGGTTTAGCTAATAGAATTAATTTAAAATTAATTTTTTGACGGATTAAAATTAAATCACCATGCCATTATTATTTTCATTAAAAAAAACAATCATTGAAGCAGGAATAGTAAAGCTATCACTATCAACTTTATTTATTTTAACGATTATTTTTAATCTTAACCAAACCATAGATAATTCAAGTAAGCAATATATAGACAAAGCATTTAACCGTGCTCTTATTACCTTTGGCATCGCGAAAACATTAAATGGTGTTATCTCCGTTGCCCAGGGAACAGAAATTGCCATTCAACCCGCCGGCATTGGTATTAATCTTACTCCAGGCCAAATACTTGATCCTGTAAATGACTTAGTTGAACGTTTCTCATGGGTTATGCTCGCAAGCACAACAGCATTAGGTATACAAAAAGTATTTTTAACCATGAGTGTCTGGCCAGCTTTCAACTATACTTTAATATCTTTTGTTCTGCTTAGCCTTATATTACTTTTTATTAAAACAACAAAACATGTTCAGCTACGTATTTTAATTTTACGTATCTCTTTATTACTTATCATATTGCGTTTTGCTATACCCATAACAGGATTAGCAAATGAATCAATATATAACATTTTTTTAGAACATGAATACATCGAGTCAACCAAAGCTCTTGAAGCAACAACAGAACAAATTGCTCAGATAAACAAAGATGATCAGTCACATCTGCCAGACATTAAGAAAAAATCGGTATGGGAAAGTGCTAAGGCATTTTATAATTCAACATCTGAAATGCTAGATATAAGTCAAAAAATTGAAAGGTATAAACAGGCCGCAACTAAAACAACCCAAAATATAGTCAACCTGATAGTTGTTTTCCTATTTCAAACCTTAATTATACCTCTGGGCTTTATTTTAATAATTTATTCTTTATTTAAACAAATAATAAAACTTGATTTTAATTTTTAGCATTACAATGAAAAATATTTAACCACGGGGAACAAAGGGAAAGATAAATAATATTTTAGTCCCAGTGGGCCCCGTGTCCCCAGTGGTTTATCTTTTAGCCTATCTTCGTATACTCGGCAACTGCTCCTGCGTTGCTCTCGACAATTGCTCCTGCATTGTTCTACCTTCGCCCATCCGTGGGCTCGTACCTCCTCGATAACTGCTCCTGCGTTATTCTACTTACGGGCGTCCTGCCCTAATGCGTCCATGCAGTCGTTTGTGTTCTTCGTGGCTTATTTTCTTACTACATAAAAAAACGGCATAAAGTCTTCACTCTATGCCGTTTTTATTTATTGGAACTTATTTCAGATTAAGGTGTAATTTCTACCTTAGCCATACTTTCGTTTACTCGTTCCCGCATTTCCTTACCCGGTTTAAAATGTGGGACATACTTCGCAGTTAGCTCCACAGAATCACCCGTTTTTGGATTACGGCCCACACGAGGTGGTCGGTAATGTAATGAAAAACTGCCAAAACCACGAATTTCGATACGCTCACCATTAGCCAGTGTTGTCGCCATATGCTCCAACATGTTTTTAACGGCCAACTCAACATCTTTATAAGCCAGTTGAGTCTGTTTTTGCGCCAGAATTTCGATTAGTTCTGATTTTGTCATTATTATTCCTAAACGGTTATCCCTGTAATATGCCTACTATAGTACAAGTTGCGCCAGTATGGAATCCAATTTTTGCTCTAATATCAGGAACTTACTCGTCCCCGTTACCCATTTGCTGTTTCAGTAAATCACCTAAAGTACCGCCAGCTGGTGCTGCGCCACTCTTATAATCACTGATTGTTGCTTTCTCTTCAGCAGTATCTTTCGCTTTGATTGATAAGCTGATGTTACGGCTCTTACGATCAATACCTGTGAACTTAGCTTCAACTTCTTCACCAGAAGTAAGAACTGTACGCGCATCTTCAACACGGTCACGAGCAAGTTCTGATGCACGAAGGTAACCTTCAACACCATTGCCTAAATCGATAACTGCACCTTTAGCATCAACTTCACCAATCACACCTTTAACGATAGTGCCTTTTGGATTTGCTGCTACGAAATCAGCATACGGGTCTTTATCCAATTGTTTGATACCTAAAGAGATACGTTCGCGTTCCGGGTCAACAGAAAGAACAACCGCTTCAATCTCGTCGCCTTTCTTATAACTACGAACCGCTTCTTCACCAGCATCATTCCAGGAAATATCAGATAAGTGAACCAAACCATCGATGCCGCCGTCCATACCAATGAAGATACCGAAGTCAGTGATTGATTTGATTGTGCCTTTAACTTTGTCACCTTTAGTGAAGTTACCCGCGAAATCATCCCAGGGATTAGCCTGGCACTGCTTCATACCTAATGAAATACGACGACGTTCTTCGTCGATATCAAGTACAACAACTTCAACTTCATCACCTAAAGAAACAACTTTGCTTGGGTGAATATTCTTATTAGTCCAGTCCATTTCTGAAACGTGCACTAAACCTTCAACGCCTTCTTCAAGCTCGATGAAACAACCGTAATCAGCAATGTTACTTACCTTACCGAATAAACGAGTATGCTCTGGGTAACGACGTGCAATATCTACCCATGGATCTTCGCCCATTTGTTTCAGACCGAGTGAAACACGCATACGTTCTTTATCAAACTTAAGAACTTTAACATCGATTTCTGTACCAACTTCAACAATTTCACTTGGATGTTTAACACGTTTCCAGGCCATATCTGTGATGTGTAATAAACCATCTACACCACCTAAATCAACGAAAGCACCGTATTCAGTTAAGTTCTTAACAACACCCTTAACAACGGCACCTTCTTGCATGCTTTCTAATAGAGCATCACGATCTGCACCGCCTTCTAACTCAACCACTGCACGACGCGAAACAACTACGTTGTTGCGTTTTTGATCAAGTTTAATAACTTTGAATTCTAATTCTTTATTTTCCAGGTAGCTGGTATCGCGTACTGGACGAACATCTACTAATGAACCCGGTAAGAATGCGCGGATATCACCCAGATCAACTGTAAAGCCACCTTTAACTTTGTCAGCAATCATACCAACAACTGTTTCATTTGCTTCATGAGCAACTTCAAGACGAGTCCATGCTTCTGCACGTTTTGCTTTTTCACGTGATAAACGTGTTTCACCAAAACCGTCATCCATCATGTCCATAGCAACGTCAACTACGTCACCGACAACAACTTCTAATTCGCCATTTTCATTAAAAAACTGGGATAGAGGTATTACACCTTCAGATTTAAGACCTGCGTTAACAATAACAAAGTCACTGTCAATTTGAACTACAGTGCCAGGAATAATAGAACCTGGACGCATTTTCGTCTTAACTAAACTTTCTTCAAATAATTCTGCAAAACTTTCGCTCATTTTAGATATGCCTTGAGATCAATGTACTGATCCGGGTTATGTCATAGCTGGTCTCTGGCGAGGCAAACACTACGAACTGTTAATTAAAAGAGACTTGATACACTTGCGTTACCAGGTCCGTGTTAGTTACATTTTCCTATTTACTCAACTTCAATCAAGCTCCAAATTGCTTTTCACAAATTGCTAAAACCTGTTTCACAACTTGTTCAATACTGAGGCCTGATGTATCAATTTGTACTGCATCATCCGCTGGTTTAAGCGGTGATGCCGAACGTTGACTGTCTCGCTCATCGCGTTCATTGATGTCCCGCAAAAGGGCGGCAAGGTTACCATCAATACCCTTTAATTTCAACTGTTTATAGCGTCTTTGTGCCCGTTCTTCAGCACTGGCGGTGAGAAATATTTTGGCTTTAGCATCAGGGAAAATCGTTGTTCCCATATCTCGACCATCGGCAACTAAACCTGGATTTTGGCGGAAATCACGCTGGCGCTGGAACAAAGCTTCCCGTACTTTTGGCATAGCAGCGACTTTTGAGGCCGCATTACCGGTTGTTTCTGTCCTTAATTCAGGCCCGACGACCTTTCCTTCAAGAATAATCTGTAGTTCTTGTGAATTTCCACCATCCGATAAGCCAGAATCAGTATCAACTAACTTAAATTCCACATCGAGATTTGCTGCATAATTCGCGACTTCATCTTCATTTTCGAATGAGAGTTGGTTATTTTGAGAGCCAAACGCAACCAGACGGTATAAAGCACCGCTATCGAGCATATGCCAGCCTAATTTCTTCGCGACATGTTGCACGATAGTGCCTTTTCCAGAGCCGCTTGGACCATCAATTGTTAGTACCGGAGCGAACATATTATCGCCCATAAATATCTTCAAAACGTACGATATCGTCTTCTCCTAAATATGAGCCAGATTGTACTTCGATCATTTCTAGTGGAATTGAACCTGTATTTTCCAGACGATGTTTAGTACCAATAGGAATATAAGTTGATTGATTCTCGGTAACAAGAAAGGTTTCATCACCGCGCGTCACTTTTGCCGTACCACTGACCACGATCCAGTGTTCTGCTCGATGATGATGCATTTGTAAAGACAGGATTGCTCCTGGATTTACGAAGATTCTTTTTACCTGGTAACGTTCGCCCATATCAATACTATCGTAATGTCCCCAGGGGCGATAAACACAACGATGACTTAAATGCTCATCCCTACCCTCAGACTTAATCCATTCAACAACTTGTTTAACATCCTGAACCTGATCTCGATGTGCAACCAAAATAGCATCTGCTGTTTCAACGACAACAATATCTTTTAATCCCACCGCAGCAATTAAACGCTGTTGACTCATTAACATTGAATTTTCACTATTGATTGTGACCACATCACCATGAGTAACATTGCCAGCTTCATCTTTATCACCAATATGCCAAAGCTCAGACCAGACACCCACATCAGACCAACCAGCATCAAGCCGAACCACTGCTGCTTGAGTTATAGAGTCTGCAACCATTTTTTCAGCAACAGCATAATCAATCGAATCGGATGGACAAGCGGTAAAAGCTTCATCATCAATACGGTAAAAATCTAATTCTTTTTTACCATTAGCATAGGCTTTTTCACAAGCAGCTAAAATTTCTGGCGCATGTTGTCCTATTTGTTGAAGCCAAATAGAACTTTTCATCATAAACATGCCGCTGTTCCAAAGGAATTGGCCACTGTCTAAGTATTTTTGTGCGGTTTCTGCATCAGGTTTTTCAACAAACTCATCAATGACAAAACTTTCACCATCTATTGTTTTACCTTGTTTAATATACCCGTAACCGGTTTCAGCTTTAGTCGGCACAATGCCAAATGTCACCAGCATGCCTTGCTCTGCTAAAGCAGCACCTTCAGCTAAAATTTGTTGAAATATTTTAGTATCCTGAATGACATGATCGGCAGGCATAACCAGCAAAATATCATCTTGTCCCCTTTCTCTATTTGCAATTGCAGCAAGAGTTAAAGCAGGAGCAGTATTTCGACCAACAGGTTCAAGTAACAAAGCATCCGCTTTTACATTAATTTCACGTAATTGTTCTGCGACTAAAAAACGATGAGCATCATTACAAATTACAGTAACGGTCTCAGAGACATTAGGGAAGTTTTCAAGACGAGTAATCGTATCTTGTAATAATGTTTGTTCGCCCACTAAAGGTAGTAATTGCTTTGGATAAAGCTGACGAGACAAAGGCCACAAACGTGTTCCGGAACCACCGGATAAGATAACGGGTTTGACGGTTATACTCATAATTTATTTAAATCCATTTCGTGTAATTTGCATTAACTTATATCGAGCCCAGCTTCTTTTGCCAGTTTAATAAAGCCAGGAAAAGAGGTATTCACATTTTCACAGTCTGTAATTGTAATTGTGTCTGATGCGATTAACGCAGCCATTGCAAATGACATTGCAATACGGTGATCACCATGACTATCAACTGTACCACCAGTAATTTGACCTGGTTGGATTACAATACCGTCTTCAGTTGGCTTTGCATCTATACCTAATGTATTTAAACCATCTGCCATAACTTGAATGCGATCACTTTCTTTTACTCTTAATTCTTTAGCACCAGTTAAAACCGTTTCACCTGTCGCGCATGAGGCAGCGATAAAGAGTGCCGGGAATTCATCAATCGCTAAGGGCACCTGATCTTCGGGTATTTGAATACCTTTTAATGGCGCATAACGTACACGAATATCTGCAACCAGTTCACCACCCACTTCACGCTCATTACTTATTGAAATATCAGCGCCCATTAGACGGAGAATATTAATGACTCCAATACGTGTTGGGTTAACACCAACATGTTCCAGCGTAATATCAGAATCTTCTGCTATACATGCTCCAACCATAAAAAAAGTAGCTGAAGATATATCTGAGGGAACATCAATATTTGTTGCTGTTAGTGAGCCACTACCCTTTAAACAAATTTTGTTGCCATTAGTAGTAACGTCATATCCCAAACCACGCAACATACGTTCAGTATGATCGCGCGTTGGAGCTGGTTCAGTAACACAAGTTTCACCATCAGCATATAAGCCTGCTAACAAAATACATGACTTAACCTGCGCGCTGGCTACAGGCATTTCATAATGAAACCCCTTTAACTTTTTGCCACCTTTAATGGTTAAAGGTGGTGTACCATCATCATTCGTTTCAACGATGGTATTCATTTGTGCTAAAGGTACCGTTACGCGGCGCATAGGACGTTTATTTAATGAGCTGTCGCCAATTAGAGTCGAGTCAAAATTTTGTGCAGATAATAAACCTGCTAATAAACGCATAGACGTTCCTGAATTACCAACATCCAGTTCTTTCTCTGGTTTTTTTAACCCATGTAAACCAACACCATGAATGGTGACATTTCCATTCGTTGGCCCTTCAATTTCCACACCCATAGCACGAAATGCATTTAAGGTTGCGAGACTGTCTTCACCTTCAAGAAAACCACTTACCTGGGTAACACCTTCTGCAAGCGAACCCAACATGATGCTTCTATGAGAAATTGATTTATCACCGGGCACACGAAAAGTTCCGTTTAATTTCCCACCTGCTTTTACTTTAAATTTCAAAATATCTTTCCTGGCTTATTAAGTTCCCTCCCCTTAAAGGATAGGAAACCTATATTTAATCATCACAAAACTCATCGCGTGCTTTTTTAGCACGTTCAAATGTTTCTTTTAAATATGTACTGTCATTTTTTTCTATAGCGTTTGATAACTTCTGTAAATCATCACTGAATTTTTTTATCATTTCTACCAAAGCATCACCATTTGCCAAACAGATATCACGCCACATATCAGGATCACTTGAAGCAATCCGGGTAAAATCACGAAAGCCCCCTGCAGCAAAGTCAAAAATCTCACTCTTCGCATCCATTTTCGCTAAGGTATCGACTAATGAAAAAGCTAACATATGAGGAAGATGGCTTGTTGCAGCCAAGACTTCATCATGATGTTCTATTGTGGTTTCAATAACATCTGCGCCACAGGCTTGCCACATACTAGTAACTTTTGAAATTGCAGTAGCTGAGCTTGTTTTCAGTGGTGTAATTATAATACGGCGGTTTTCATAAAGCTCAGGAAATGATGCTTCAACACCGCTTTTTTCTGTACCAGCAATAGGATGTCCGGGAACAAGAGTTTCAGGAATAACTTTAAAAGCAGCCTGAGCAGCTTTAACTACGCTTCCTTTTGCACTACCAACATCAGTAATAATCATATCATTCGTTATAACTGGTGTGATTTTTTCAAACACCGATTGCATAGCACCTAATGGCACAGCGACCACCACCATGTCACAATCTTTTACCGCTAAGGATATATCGGTTTCAAAAGTATCAATCACGCCCAATGATTTTGCTTTTTCTAAATGCGCGGCATCTCGACCTGTACCAACAACTTCACCCACTGCACCCGCTTTTTTTAAGGCGCGCGCAAGTGATCCACCTATTAGGCCGACACCGATAATGCATAATTTGTTGATTACTTTTTTATTCATCTTCTTTTATATGTAAATATATTTCATATCAAAAATTTAAAACTCTATATCATTCCGGTATTGTTTTAGCAGGAATCCATTTACACTAAATCACATGGATTCCGGTTATCTATACCGGAATGACGGCAACTTCTATTTATTCAATACTTTCTTTAAAGCCGTAATAAAACGATCGTTTTCTTTTTTGGTACCAATAGTAATACGCAGATATTCCGGCATTTCATAATTAGCCACAGGCCGAACAATAACACCTTCATAGAGAAGGTCATCATACACTTTCACCGCATTTTCGCCGACATTCACGCAAATAAAATTACCAACAGAGGGAATATAACTTAACCCCATTTTGTCAAATGAAGAAATTAACTGACTCATGCCATCCGCATTAAGTTTTAATCCACTTTCTAGATGTTCAACATCATCTATGGCAACTTCAGCAGCTTTTAATGCCAGGCTATTTACATTAAATGGCTGACGAACACGGTTCAGGGCATCTGCAATTTGTGCGTCAGAAATAGAATATCCGATCCGCAAACCCGCTAAACCATATGCTTTAGAAAAAGTTCGCGTTACTATTAAATTAGGATATTGTTTAGCTAATTCAATTCCATTCGGGTAATCTTCTGCTGCAACATCATTATCTGCAAATTCAAAATACGCTTCATCCAAAACAACTAATACAGTTTCAGGGACAGTTTGTAAAAAAGAAGACAGTTCTTTTTTACCTAACCATGTTCCTGTAGGATTATTTGGATTAGCAATAAAGATAACCCGTGTTTTATCCGTAATAGCCTGTTGCATCGCATCAAGATCATGCCCCCAGTTTTTTGCCTGGATGACCACAGCTTTTGCACCAACAGCTTGTGTAACAATGGGATAAACAACAAAAGCGTGTTGGGAGAAAATGATTTCGTGCTCAGGCGTAACAAATGCGCGCGTCAGAATTTCCAGAATATCATTTGAACCATTACCCAAAGTAATTTGATTAACTTCAACAGAATATTTTTTTGCTAACACTGCCTTTAAATCAAAACCATTTCCATCTGGATAACGAGAGAGTTCTGCTAATTCATTTTTAATTGCTGACAATACTTTTGCACTAGGCCCTGATGGATTTTCATTTGATGCGAGTTTAATAACATCAGAAACACCGTATTCACGTTTAAGTTCATCAATAGGTTTTCCTGCTTGATAGGGTGACAAAGATTGCACACCTTTAGTAGCAAGGGAAAATAAGTCACAATCTGACATTGAATAATCTCAAATATTTAAAATTTATTAATACATAGACCTTTGCATGGATAATGAGAAGTTAAAGAACAAGTCAAAACCGATGAAAAAGCGGAATGTACGATGAGTACATGAGCATTTTGAAGAGGTGTTTGACGTAGTAATTTGGCTTCTCATTATTCGTGCAATGGTCTACAAGACGGCTTTGGGATACGAACCCAGTACCTTTACTACACTTGCAGCCTGTTCTAATTCTTTTATCGCTTTTGCAACATTCTTGTCATCCACATGCCCTTCAATATCAATGAAGAAGACATAGTTCCACATTCCCTGACGTGAAGGACGTGATTCAATTCGTGTCATCGAGATATTGTTCTGCGCAAAAGGTTCCAGGATTGCATGCAACGAACCAGATTTATTATTTGCTGAAATTAGCATTGATGTTTTATCAACACCGCTTACAGGCAAAACGCGTTTACCAATAATCAGGAAACGCGTTGTATTATCGGGTTCATCTTCGATATTGCCAGCAATTGTTTTTAAGCCATAAATTTCTGCAGCGGTTTCACCAGCAATTGCTGCAGCGCCTTTCTCGTTTGACGCTAACCTTGCTGCTTCGGCATTACTGCTCACATCAACTTGTTCTACATTGCTTAAATTCGTATCTAACCACTTTCGACATTGCGCTAAAGATTGACGATGTGAATATACTTTTTTCACATCCTTAATACTTTCAACATTACCGAGTAAATTATGATGAATACGTAAATCTACTTCACCACAAATATTTAATGACGAACTCATGAATTCATCCAGGGTATGATTAATCACACCTTCTGTTGAATTTTCAACAGGCACAACACCATAAGATGAATTCCCTGATTCTACCTCACGAAATACATCACCAATGGTTGTCATCGGTAACGTTTGTACCGAATGGCCAAAATGTTTTAATGCCGCGGCTTGAGTAAAAGTGCCTTCTGGTCCAAGAAATGCAATTTTCATTACTCGTTCTAAAGCAAGGCAAGCAGACATAATTTCACGGAACAACCGAGCCATTTCTTCATTTGATAATGGGCCTTCATTGCGCTCCATAACTTTACGTAAAACTTGTGCTTCACGTTCAGCACGATAGAAAATAGTATTACCAGCTTCTTGTTTTGCAACAGCCACTTCTTCAGCAACTTTTGCGCGCTCAGTAATTAGCTGCTGAATTTTTTCATCCAGAGCATCAATTTTATCGCGTAGTTGTAATAGCTTATCTGTCATAATTATATTCCCTCACCCTAGCCCTCTCCCAAAGGGAGAGGGAATCCCTTCCCCTTCAAGGGGAAGGTTAGGATGGGGTGATTAAATAGCCCTAACGTTTAAAATGCCTTCAATTTTATTTAAATCTTCAATTAAATCATCACCTGCTGGTTTATCAATATCAATAATCGTGTAGGCAACGTTACCTTTAGATTTATTTAACATATCAATAATATTCATTCCCTTGTTAGCTAGAGCAGATGAAATCTGACCAATCATATCCGGCACGTTACTATTAACAATCGTTACACGGTGACCTTCAGTACGCGGCAATTTTACTTCAGGGAAATTCACCGAGTTTTTAATGTTGCCATTTTCAAGATAATCTTTAATTTGTTGAGCTACCATAATGGCGCAGTTATCTTCCGCTTCACCTGTTGATGCACCAAGATGCGGCAATGTGATCACGCGCTCATGATTCTTCAATAAGTTACTTGGAAAATCACAAACATAAGAATAAACCTTACCTGATTTAATCGCTGCCGATACTGCTTCATCATCAATAATACCGTTACGTGCAAAGTTAAGAATAACAACATTGTCTTTCATTAACTTTAAACGTTCTGCATTAATCATATTTGTTGTAGCTTCGATCAATGGTACATGGAAAGTAATAAAATCGACCTTACCAATCATTTCGTCAATGCTGCTGGCCTTTTCAACTTCTGATGATAACTGCCATGCACCTTCAATAGTGATGCCAGGATCAAAGCCAATAACATTCATACCAAGATCTATAGCTGCATTTGCAACATAACGACCAATCGCACCTAAACCAACAACACCTAAAGTGCGTCCAGGCAATTCAAAGCCACCAAAATTTTTCTTACCGGCTTCAACATCTTTACTAATAACTTCATCCGTTCCTTCCAGGTCACGGGCAAAGTCCCATGCCTGACCAAGATTACGACAAGCCATTAACATACCGGCAATCACTAATTCTTTTACTGCATTCGCATTGGCACCAGGGGCATTAAAAACAACAACACCTTTTTCAGACATCTTATCAACAGGGATATTATTAACACCTGCACCTGCACGGCCAACCGCTTTTAAGCTTTCAGGAATTTCCATATCATGCATTTTAAAAGAACGTAATAAAATAGCATCAGGATGTTGAATTTCAGATGCGATTTCATAATTATCACGAGGTAGTTTTTCTAATCCCGTTACAGAAATATTATTTAACGTTAAAATTTTATTCATTACTGTTCTCAATATGTTTTATATTTATAAAGTATTATAAATATGTTCAGTTACATTTTCGGTTCTTAGTAAAATATCATCATTTCAAAAACGAAGAATCTTGTATCCTTTTTTCTTTAAATATTCTTCCTGAAGTTTATCTTCGGTTTTTTGTAATATATGCTGGCTACCCTCAAGCTCAATGATTAATTTCTTTTCAAAACAAATAAAATCTACGATGTAAGGTTCTATAACAACCTGCCTTCTAAACTTGTAGCCACCTATTTGTCTCTTGCGTAAATACTGTCAAAGCTTCCTTTCAGCATCGGTTGAGTTTTTACGTAAATTTCTCGCTAATTCCTTTAGCGACATAACCAACTTCCTTTTATTTATATTCCCCCATCCTCGGCAACTGCTCCTGCGTTGCTCTACCTCCTGCGTCCACGCAGTCGTAACCTTCCCCCTCAAGGGGGAAGGAACTGTGCCCTTTTCCAACTAGGAACTATTCGTCTCTCCCAAAGGGAGAGGGAATTAGATCCCCTCCCTTTCAAAGGGAGGGCCAGGGTGGGGTGATCTATTAACCGTGTTTTGCAGCAAACTCACCCATAAATTTAACCAACGCATCCACTCCCGCTTCAGGCATCGCATTATAAATACTGGCACGCATTCCACCGACTGAACGATGGCCTTTAAGCGTGACCAGATTTTGTTTTGCCGATTCTTCAAGGAATACTTTATCTAACTCAGCATCTTTTAAAGTAAACGGAACATTCATCCAGGAACGGTTATTTATTGCTACAGGACTACCATAGAAATCAGAACCATCAATCGCCGCATATAACTTACCGGCTTTACGTTCATTGATTTCAGCAATCTTAGTCAAACCACCTTGTTGTTTGATCCAATCAAAGACTAAACCGGCTAAATACCATGCATAAGTCGGTGGAGTATTAGACATAGAACCATTATCAGCATGCGTCTTATAATCAAACATACTTGGTGTTCCATCAATGGTTTCACCAATTAAATCTTTACGTACAATAACAACTGTTAAACCAGCAGGACCGATGTTCTTTTGTGCTCCAGCGTAGATAATTGCAAATTTTGAAACATCAATAGGACGAGATAAAATCGTTGAAGACATATCTGCTACTAATGGCACACCATTGGTTTCAGGAATGTAATCAAACTCAACGCCACCGATAGTTTCATTTGGCGTGTAATGCACGTAAGCGGCATCTGGATTTAATTTCAATTCTTCTTGCGAGGGCGCATTAGAGAATTTACCTTCTTCAGTTGTTGCAACAATATTTACATCACAATAACGTTTCGCTTCAGCAATTGCTTTTTTAGACCAGGCGCCAGTATTAACGTAATCCGCAGTTTTCTTACCGCGTAACAAGTTCATAGGTACCATCGCAAACTGACTGCTCGCTCCGCCTTGCAGGAATAAAATTTCATGCGTATCAGGAATAGCCATCACTTCACGTAAATCTGCCATCGCTTTACCAGCAATTGACATATAATCTTTTCCACGATGACTCATTTCCATCGTAGACATGCCCGTTCCATTCCAATCTAACATTTCAGATTGTGCTTTTTCTAAAACGGCTTGTGGGATCATCGCTGGACCCGCACTAAAATTAAAAACTCGAGACATTCTTTCTTACTCCTAACTTATCATTATATCCCATCCTAACCTTCCCCCAAAGGGGAAGGAACTAAGCCTCTCCAATTAAAGTAAGAGAGAGAACTATTCCCTCCCCTTCAAGGGGAGGGTTAGGGTGGGGTGATCAATTTATTCTTCTGAACTTGTATCAGTATTGGTATCTGCTGCTTCAGCATCATCCGAACCAAGCTCAACCTCTTCACCCTCTTCCGTTTTGATATTTGCAATACGCGCCATACCCGTAAGCGTTTCATCATCACCTAAACGAATTAAACGTACACCTTGTGTATTACGCCCCATTACTGAGACTTCTTCTACACGTGTACGAACTAATGTTCCGCCACTGGTAATCAACATCATTTCATCATCATCTTGAACTAATTCAGCACCAGTAACGTTACCATTACGATCTGTTGTTTGAACAGATATAACACCTTGTCCACCACGGCCATGACGAGGGTAATCATCCATAGCAGTACGTTTACCATAACCATTTTCAGTTGTAGTTAGAACTGAACCTTCATGCGCAATGATTAATGAAATAACTTTCTGCTCGTCTTTTAACTTAATACCGCGAACACCACCGGCGCTTCGGCCCATTGCACGAACATCGCTTTCATTAAAGCAAATTGCTTTACCGCTTGAGCTGCAAAGCAGAACGTCTTGATTACCATCAGTGAGTTCAACACCCACTAACTTATCGCCATCTTTTAAGTCAACCGCAATAATGCCGGAGGCACGAGGTCGCGAAAATTCTTTTAATGATGTTTTCTTAACTGTACCGTTCGCAGTAGCAAAAAAAACAAACTTGTCTTCTTCGTATTCACGAATAGGCAATACCGCGTTAATGCGTTCATCTTTATCTAATGGCAATAAATTAATAATTGGACGACCACGTGCAGTACGACTTGCTTGTGGTACTTCAAATACTTTTAACCAATACACCTTACCTTTGCTTGAGAAACAAAGAATGGTGTCATGCGTACTTGCGACAAATAACTTATCAACAAAATCTTCATCTTTAACTGATGTTGCTGCCTTACCGCGGCCACCACGACGTTGCGCAGAGTAAACGGTAATCGGTTGTGCTTTTGCATAACCTTCATGCGAAAGCGTTACCACAACATCTTCTTCTGTAATTAAATCTTCAATACTTAGATCTTCTTGAGATGAGATAATTTCAGTACGACGCTCATCACCATACTGATCTTTAATTTCGTTAAGTTCTTCAACGATGATTTCCATTAAACGATCGGCGCTGCTTAAAATAAATAATAGCTCAGCGATTATTTTTAATAGTTCTTCAAACTCATTAATAATTTTATCTTGTTCAAGCCCTGTTAAACGATGCAAACGCATGTCTAAAATAGCTTGAGCTTGAGTTTCAGAAAAATGATACATACCATCAATCAAGCCACATGATGAAGATAAACCATCAGGACGTGATGATTCCGCACCTGTTGCTTCTAACATCTTTGTCACAACACCCGGTTGCCAAGGTGTTGAAAATAATTTCTCTTTTGCTTCAGCAGGATTTTTGGCTGATTTTATTAAAGCAATAATTGGATCAATGTTCTCTAATGCAACCGCTAAACCTTCACGGATGTGTGCTTTTTCACGCGCCTTGCGTAATTCATAAACCGTACGACGTGTAACAACCTCACGACGATGACGAATAAAGGCACTAATAATTTGTTTAATGTTGAGTAAACGCGGCTGCTTATCAACTAAGGCAACCATATTAATGCCAAACACATTTTGCATTTGTGTTTGTTGATAAAGGTTGTTCAAGATGACATCGGCCACTTCACCACGGCGAAGCTCGATCACCATACGCATGCCGTCTTTATCAGACTCATCACGTAAACCCGTAATTCCATCAATCTTTTTATCTTTAACAAGCTCTGCAATTTTTTCTAACAAGCGCGCCTTATTAACCTGGTATGGTAGCTCGGTAACGATAAGACTTTCTTTGTCTTTAGCGCGTTCTTCAACATGCGTTCTGGCACGAAGATAAATACGCCCTTTACCCGTTGCATAAGCTTCTGCAATACCGCGCGCACCATTAATGATTGCCGCCGTTGGGAAATCAGGACCCGGAATAATTTCCATGATTTCCTGAATGGTAATATCTTCGTTTTCAATAAGCGCCAAACACGCATTGATCACTTCTGTGATGTTATGTGGTGGAATGTTTGTCGCCATGCCCACCGCAATACCAGAAGAACCATTAATTAAGAGGTTAGGTATACGTGCAGGAAGAATTTCTGGTTCGTGTTCTGATTCATCGTAGTTCGGAAGGAAATCAACCGTTTCTTTATCAAGGTCAGCCAATAACTCATGCGCGATTTTTGACATACGCACTTCGGTATAACGCATCGCAGCCGCGGAATCGCCATCCACCGAACCAAAGTTACCTTGACCATCCACCAACATGTAACGCAAAGAGAAAGGCTGAGCCATACGAACGATGGTGTCATAAACAGCGGTGTCGCCATGCGGATGGTATTTACCAATAACGTCACCAACAACACGAGCAGATTTTTTATAGGGTTTGTTGTAATCATTACCCAGTTCACGCATCGCAAAAAGAACGCGACGATGAACAGGCTTTAAACCATCTCGAACATCAGGAAGTGCCCGCCCTACAATTACGCTCATCGCGTAATCCAGATAGGACTGCTTCATTTCATCTTCAATATTAATCGGTAGAACTTCTTTAGCGAACTCAACCATGTATGAGTAGCTCCTTAAAAGGCAATATTCGAGTTATGATTTTATTATTCTGTGTTCTTATGCCCTTTTCAGAGCATTTTGAAGGCGAGATTATAGCACAGTGTTCCAGACTACTGCATCTTTATGAAATTACGTGAAATCACTTCTCAGGAGCGTGAGATAAAAAAGGGGGGTATAAAAACAGCTTATTTCACACTTTCCAAAGAGCAAAAGCCTATAAATAGGCCATTTATTACTTACCTCTAAAAATGGGAGCCTAAAAGGACTAAAAACGGGTTTAATTCTCCTTAAATGGTTATAGCTAAAATACCGTATTGGTTGATATTTATACCGCGTTCGAATAGATTCGAGCCTTCAAAACTACGAAACTCCTTTAAATAAATATGAAAATAGACACAATTATACATGCGACATGGATTGCTGCTGTCGATGAGCACAATACCGTCCATCACAATTATTCCATTGCGATACATGAAGGGCGAATTCACGATCTACTGCCAAAACAGGAGATATTGAACAAATATACCTCTGACGTTGAGATTGATCTTGAAAACCAGCTGCTCATCCCCGGTCTAATCAATACCCATACCCATTCAGCGATGTCTTTAATGCGAGGACTAGCGGACGATTTACCATTAATGGATTGGTTAAATAATCATATTTGGCCAACAGAACAAAAACATGTGTCAGCAGAATTTGTTTTTGATGGATCATTACTTGCCTGCGCTGAGATGATTCGAAGTGGTACAACCTGCTTTAATGATATGTACTTCTTCCCGGATGAAACCGCACGAGCGGTTGAACAATCTGGAATGCGAGCAAGCCTGGGCCTGATTCTGATTGATTTTCCCTCAGCTTGGGCGAAGGACGCAGATGAATACCTGTCTAAAGGCATCGAATTACATGATCAACTGCACGGCAACAGCCTCATTAGCACCGCCTTTGCCCCTCATGCACCTTATACCGTGTCAGATGAACCATTAAAACGCATTGCCATTTATGCAGAAGAACTGGATATTCCAATTCACATCCATCTTCATGAAATTGCAGATGAAGTTGAACAAGCTGTTTCATCAACAGGTAAACGTCCAATTGAGCGTTTAAATGAACTCGGCCTACTGTCACCTCGCCTGCTTGCCGTGCATATGACACAACTCACTGATGAAGAAATTAATCTTGTCGCTGAAACAGGAACTCACGTATTACATTGTCCTGAATCGAATTTGAAACTTGCCAGTGGTTTTTGCCCAACGTATAAATTACAGCAAGCAGGTATCAACATATCGTTGGGTACAGATAGTGCCGCCAGTAATAATGATTTAGATATGATTGCAGAAATGCGAACCGCTGCATTACTCGCGAAAGCGGTGGCAAAAAATGCCAGCGCCTTACCGGCTGAAGATATTTTACGCATGGCGACTATTAACGCGGCAAAAGCATTAGGGCTGGATTCTGAAATCGGTAGCCTTGAGATTGGTAAATCAGCAGATATTACTGCCATCGATCTTGGCGGGATTGAAAACCAACCTGTTTATAACCCGGTCTCGCAACTCATTTATTCTGCTGGACGTGAAAACGTAAGCAATGTTTGGGTTGCCGGAAATCATCTGCTTAAAGATCGAGAATTAACAACGCTGGATGAAAAGTCAATTTTAGAAAAAGTAAAGTATTGGCAGATAAAAATATCATAAAACACGTCATTGCGAGGCGCGCAGCAACGAAGTAATCTCAAAACGGATAGCACTAAAAAAAAGATTGCCGCAGTCACGTTGTTCCCTCGCAATGACCGTAAAATTTTAAGAAATCCTTCTCTTCCTTCATATTATTAATTTCAAATCATCCCCTTTCACGTTATTATCACCCCATGACTGAACAAACATTAAATTTTGATCCACAAGAAATCGCTAAATTCGAAGAACTCGCTTCACGCTGGTGGGATCCTGATAGTGAATTTAAACCTCTACACGAAATCAACCCGCTACGTCTGGAATACATTGATCGTCGTAGTTCGCTAAAAGGCAAAACGGTTGTCGACATTGGTTGTGGTGGTGGAATTCTCGCTGAAAGCATGGCGCTTAAAGGCGCTAACGTACTCGGCATTGATATGGGTAAAGCGCCATTAAGTGTTGCCCAGCTGCATAAACTGGAATCCGATGCCGAACTTGATTATCAGCAAATAACGGCTGAAGAGCTGGCTGATGAAGAACCGGGGAAATATGATGTCGTAACCTGTATGGAAATGCTGGAACATGTTCCTGATCCATCATCCGTCATTGCGGCATGTAGCAAACTGGTTAAGCCCGGCGGTCATGTTTTTTTCTCAACTATCAATCGTAATCCTAAGTCATATCTGTTCGCTATCGTTGGTGCAGAATACATTATGCAAATGTTGCCAAAAGGCACGCACGACTACAGTAAATTCATCAAACCTTCAGAACTTGAAAGTTGGGCACGTACCGCGGACTTACATTTAAGAGAACTGACCGGAATGAGTTATAACCTTTTAAGTAAGAAGTACTCATTAGGTCATGATGTTGATGTTAACTACTTAATGCATACGCAAAAATAGATTTTAATGTAGGTCGGGCTTCAGCCCGACGCCACGCTATAATGAAAGAATAAAATTATCAGCTTCATGCAAATTTAAATCAACAATGTTGTTAATAAGTAGCATACAGGTCGTAACTTACCGCAGCGTCGGCCTAAAGAGCCGACCTACATATAAGAATAAAATAATAACATGCCAAAAATAAAAACGGTTCTCTTTGATCTCGATGGCACACTTGCCGATACCGCTCCCGACCTTGCCAATGCGCTTAATTACGTTCTAAAAAAACACAATTGTGATGCTCTCCCGTTCGAAACAATACGTCCCTTTGTTTCACATGGTGGTATGGCGCTTGTTACGCTTGGCTTTGGAAGAGAACATCCTGAGTTTGATACCTTGTACCAGGAATTGCTTCAACATTATCAAAACAACATCGCGAACGAAACAGTTCTATTCCCAGGCATGAATGAATTACTTCTCGAACTTGAAGAAAAAAATATCAATTGGGGTGTAGTCACCAATAAACCAAGTTGGTTAACTGAGCCCTTACTTGATGCATTAAATCTTACTTCCCGCACAGTGGCTATTGTAAGTGGTGATACCCTTGAACAACGTAAACCACACCCTGCCCCGATACTTCATGCCTGTAAACAAGCAGGCAGTGAAGCTTCTGAATGTATCTATATAGGTGATGCTGAACGGGATATTGAAGCAGGTAATCGTGCTGGTATGCCCTCAATTGTTGCATTATTTGGTTATATCGCGGAATCAGATACACCTGATGATTGGGGTGCACACTCATCGATTCATCATCCACAAGAAATTATCTCTTTGATTGAATCACTCAACTGCTAACAAGCATAAATATAGAGTAGACTGACAACTATGAACGAAATATCCATCATCTCTATTTTAATTGCAGCAGTTATAGGCAGCCTGCTTACTTATATTTATTTGCAACGTAAGCTTTCGTCTCTACGTGAAAAAAACTCTGCACTCTCAACTCGTCTGGAAGTTGAACAACAAAATAATAATGAAAAAATTGAATCTCTGGAAAAAGCACGCATACAATTAAGCGAAACCTTTACCGCACTTTCCAGCCAGGCACTCAAAAACAACAACGAAGAGTTTCTAAAGTTAGCGCAAGAGAATTTAAAACAATACCAGGCTCAAGCCGTTAATGAACTTGAGAAAAAAGAAAAGTCAATAGAGCATTTACTTACGCCAATTAAAGAATCTCTAAATAAAACGGAAGAACAAATTCGTAACATAGAAAAAGATCGCAAAGAATCTTACGGCGCACTACACAAACATTTAGAAACCATGGCGCAGACACAAGCTACCTTACAAGATGAAACACGCAAACTCGTTACTGCCCTGCGGCGTCCGGAAGTACGTGGCCAATGGGGTGAAATGACATTAAAGCGTTTAGCTGAACTTGCAGGCATGGTTGAGCATTGCGACTTCTACGAACAAGAACAAGTTCGCACTGATGAAGGTGCATTACGTCCTGATATGATCGTCCGTATGCCCGATGGTCGCGAAATCGTAGTGGATGTTAAAACACCGCTTGACGCATATATCAGTGCAATTGAAGCAGTGGATGATACTGAGCGTCAGATACATTTAAAACGCCATACACAAAATGTTAAACAACGCATTAATGAACTCGCAGACAAAGCTTATTGGAAACAATTTAAAAATGCGCCTGACTTTGTTATTTTGTTTATTCCAGGGGATCAATTTTTAACTGCCGCACTTGATCAAGAACCTGGCATTTTAGAAAATGCTCTTTCACGACAAATCATTCTTGCCACGCCCACGAGTTTTGTCGCGTTATTACGTGCAGTCGGATACGGCTGGCGTCAGGAACAACTGGCCGAAAATGCTGAACATATAAAAACAGTCGGACAAGAATTATATGGACGTTTACAAACATTCACTGAACATTTACAGAAGCTAGGAAAAAGTCTTGATAGCGGTATGAAGCATTACAATAGCGCGGTGGGTTCATTTGATAGCAGGATCTTACCCAGCGCACGAAAGTTTAATGAAATGGGAATATCAGCGGATAAAAAGATTAGTCAGCCAAATCAGATTGAAACGGCTGTTAGGCAAATCGAAGTTGAGAAAGATGATGGTTAAACGATCTTTGTAGGTCGGGCTGAAGCCCAACCTACAAATTAATTATTACTTCTTAATCTTCCCTTTTA
>CAZSCK010000031.1:0-28040 GCA_964605385.1 uncultured Thioalkalispiraceae bacterium | reverse complement strand
GTTGTTGTTTTTGATCGATTTTATTCCTAATTTCGTGGGGATTCGTCAGGGTCAGAACCTTTATATACTATTACGTATTTATAATTACACTGAGTATTACCATATGAAAACAGACTCAATGACAAATCTTTTAAAACAAAATAATGCCGAAATATCTGTCGTAAAAGCGAATAAAATTTTAGTGGCCATTGAACTTCTTGAAAACAAAGAACGCCCAAGCTCAAAATATGAAGGTAAAATTAAAAAATACAAAGCACTAACGCCGAAGGGATTAGTCTACGGAATAAATAAAGAGAACCCAAGCAGCCCCGGGCAAACAACGCCGCATTACTATGTAGAAAAATTTTCTGAACTGTTCTCGCTTATTCAAAAAGAAATGCTTTAATTAAATGGGGCAGATCTCATTTAATATATAGAATGGCTATCAATCATTATGAATGGATGTTCACTTTCACAGACTGCATCCGCATGCTCATTTGGTTCTGAATTCGCAGAGGGTAAGGTGGAACCCTATGTTGTTAGTATCATGCCTTGCACTGTTAAGAAAGATGAAGCCGTGCGGCCTGGTGTATCAGGTGATATAGACCATGTTGTTACAACGCGTGAACTGGCTAGAATGATCAGGGCGCGGGGTATTGCGTTTAGTGCGTTGTCGGAAGAGGGTGAATTTGATAGCCCGCTTGGTGAAAGTACAGGAGCTGGACAGATCTTCGGCGCATCGGGTGGCGTTATGGAAGCGATGGTTGCGCACAGCATCTCATTTCATTGATGAAGAGGACTCATTTTCGTTAGAGTGGCATCAACTCCGTGGTGTAAGCAAGGGAGTGAAAACCGCCGAGATTCCCGGTATAGGTAAGGTCGCCATATGCAATGGCATCGCAGCAGCGCAACGTATGCTGGAGAAGGAAACATGGCGAAATGAGCACGTTGCCGTTGAGGTTATGGCATGTGTTGGTGGCTGCCTGGGTGTTGGTGAACCCAAATCTAAGGATCCGCTTGTCCTCGAGAAGCGCATGCAGGCCATTTATAGCATAGATAAAAATGTGCCGCGACGCCGTTCGTATGAAAACCAGGATATTCAAAAGTTGTATGCGACAGAATTAAAAGAACCCAATTCCCCTCAAGCACATGCATTGCTTCACACAAGTTATGCAGCACGAAACTCAAAACGATTACTTTTGATGCGCTTTCTTGATTGTGTAGACAGACGAGATGGCAGTGCTGCAGCTAACTTGTTTCATATAGATGCATTGTGGTCAACGGCTTCACCTTTAGGCGATATTCAGGGCGCTTCGAATATAGAAGAGTTAATTAATACTCGCCTGCCACCGCGAAAATATGGGCCGAGCTATGCGCGACATCGGATGGAATCTACCGCGGATATTGACGATCTCACCGTCGTCACACCCGCGGGCGAGCGATGCATGTTTAGTATGGAGGTAGAGACCATACATGAAGGTAGTCAATCCAGGATGGTGATTAGACATCTTGTGCGGGAAATCCTGTGATTAGCTTATATCTTTTATGACCCCTTTATTGTTTTGGTTTGACTGTGGTTAGAAAGGGTATTTATACTTCATATACTTTGAAAAATGATCCTGTCACAAATCCTTTGGATAAACTTCCACGTATTCTTAAGAAGAATTTAGACAAAAATCTATGTGTCTGTAATGAGGTTCTTAAGATAGATATTATCAATGCCATCGTAAGTGGAGCTACGACAGTGGCAGAGATTAAAAAACAGACCTATGCCACAATGGGAAGTGGCTGTTGTACTCAAGAGGTAGAGCGGCTGATTGAATGTCTTTGTTCACCAGAAACGAAGAAGAAATAGGCCTCAGAAATTAATTGTTTCAAAACTCTCTAAATATGATAAATAATCGCTCTCTGGTTCTGACTTTATTTTCATGGGTTTTCAAAAAAGACAAAATACATAGTCAATATTAATTTTTCAGGTTTCATATGCTTAATTTTAAAAATGTTTATATTCTTGTGTTTACTAGCCTGGCTGGATGGGCTCTATTTGCCTACATTACAACAACACAGATTATTAAGAACCAACAAAGTTATGCACATATTATTAATGTAGCGGGTAAGCAACGTTTGCTTTCTCAGAAAATAGCACTTATAGCCAACCGTTATTATGAAACCAGAGATGAAAAAGATAAAGAGCATCTCATTTCACTACATGAAAATATGAAGGTGGATCACATGCAGATACTAACAATGCATGTTAAGTCTAAATTAACAACGTCTATTTATTATGAAAAACCTAAACAACTTGATGAAAAAGTTAAACATTTTTTTGGCGTTGTTTCAGACTTTATACAAGATGATGACTTGCCATTACTCTATAAGATTGAGTCACTCTCAATATCTTTATTACCAATACTTAATGATGCGGTTGATAGTTTTCAACATGATAGCGAGATAAAGACAAAAAAATTACTCGATAGAGAGCTTTTTATTTTAGTCGGAACTTTAATTACCCTTATACTTGAAGCTTTATTTATAGTTGCACCTTCTATCAAACATGCAAGGCACCATGAAGATGAACTAAATAATCTTGTTAAAGAACGCACCCTTGAACTTGAAAAACTCTCTGTTACAGATCAGCTTACTAAACTCTACAATAGAAGAAAGACGGATGAAACTCTTTCAAATGAAATAGAAAGAGTAAAACGTAGTAATAACTCTTTTAGTATAATCCTTCTTGATATTGATAAATTTAAGAATGTTAATGATACATATGGGCATCAGGTAGGAGATGATGTATTAAAGTCTATTGCAAAACTTCTCATGTTAAATGTACGCAAGGTTGATACCCTTGGAAGGTGGGGTGGAGAAGAATTTTTAATAATAGATACTGAAAGTAATCAAAAAAATGTATTAGGCTTTGCAGAAAAAATTCGAAAAGCTATTGAGGAACATATTTTTGAAAAGGTTGGTCAAGTTACATGTAGTTTTGGTGTTGCTTATTATGTTGATGGTGATACTGAATCTAGTATTTTGGTAAAATCGGACAAAGCACTATATATGGCTAAGGATTCTGGTCGAAACTGTGTAAAAGAAGTTTTGGCATAAGAATCAATCGGGTCGGAGTGATTTATCTTTATCTAAAGTTAAAAAACAACTTTCATAATTTATAGAAAAGACATCCTGCTACAATATAACTGGAAAATAAAGGAATAATAAGTGCCACATATTATTGTTGAATATTCAGAAAAACTTTTAGATGATGCTGAAGTCCATACTATGCTGCAAACAATACATAGCTCTATTGCAGATAGTGGATTATTTAAAGCAAACCAAATTAAAACACGCGCTTATCCGTTTAAAGAATATACTAATGCCGGCGGCAATAATCCGTATATTCACATTCAAGCTCGAATTAAAATTGGTCGGGATGGAGGTAACAAGAAACGCCTGGGTGATGAGATTCTAATGGGTTTAAAAGCCTTAAATATACAGGCTTCTGTGATTACGGTTGAAGTAATTGATATGGATCGGGATTCGTATGGAAAGTATGTTTCAGGGTAATACAATTTATATTAAGAACAATTAAGGGAACAGTATTGCTGATTTTTTAAGAAAAGCTTATAGGTTTCTAATCATATAAATAGATTGTTATATATTACAAAACAGGATTTAAAAATTAATGCCGATTAATAACAGTATAAACAAAGAGGAAAGAATCATTTATTCTATTTGCACAGGCGTTATGAGGTGTGAAGACTTTGATTTTTATATTAAAAAAATATGGGGAGATAATGAACATTATGGCTTCAATGAGTTGTTTAGCACGATAGATGCTGATTGGAGTGAATTTGATTTTAGTTATTTATTTGGTTTAGCACAAGCTGCTGCAAAATTAGAAACGATTGATACTAATTCAAAATTAGCATGGGTTGTATTAGAAGGAAAACAAAAAGAGTTAACGGATTTTTATAAGTCAGCTAAGTTATTTACGCATGTTAAATCAAGAGCACTTGAGGCATTTAATTCTAAATGTGAAGCTATGCAATGGCTAAAAGAGTAAAAATAATTTATTAATGGGTTTATGCAGAACTTTGCCACCAGTCTGCAATCACTTTACCAACTGCCGGATTAACCAGGTAACCATATGAACGGTGGCAGTTGAGACCTTTTTCATTATGGAAGAAGTTATAGATACCTTCACAATGGTCTTCGATAGATTCTATAATTTCCAGTTTACGCATTTCGCTAAAGTCATCTGAGAAAATACGATCCAAAGCGGTGACATCACCTTGAGAAGAAATGTTTACCCAGTTTCTGATGTTAGTGGGATATTTCTTTTTACCACTGTATTTATTTCCATTCAATCTGTGTTGGACATAGTTCATTCCCAATGGGCTTCCTATGGTTAAGAAGTCGATTTTACCCGGTAGTTCTTCAAGATGTGAAAGCTCCCAAAGAGTGTCGTATGCGATGATGGATCCCATACTGTGGCCAATGAGTAGAATGTTATCTTTATTTTTTAATATTGGTCGCAGTTCTTGTTTCAAAACTTCTCGAATATCACAGGCAATATTATTCTTGTTTTGAAAATAACGTTGAAGTTCTCCTGCGGTTGCCTGTAAATAATAGGGTAGTAATTTAAGCAGGAATGGCAGGTGATCGACGATATTATAGAGGAGCCTATGCAGTTTGCGATGTGTTGAATTTGCATCCTGAATATCCTGTTCACTGGGACCATGCTGGTTAATCAGCGCATCTATCCAGGGTAGATCACGATTAATGTCTTTGCGGCTATGATAGTAAAGATAATTCCAGGCAATGAGTTTAAAGTTTTCTATGTGCTGACTTAAGTTATCAGCAACCTGTGGCTCGGCTCGGTGTACTCCTTCTACCAGGGTACGCCATAGTAAAGCATGATGTTGCTCGGGTTCAGGTTTGGGGTTTTTACCCGGTATAAAAATAATATGCCGTTGATCCATTTGAACTATTCACCATTTAGGTTTAGTTTTAAACAATGTTGTAGATAATAACCGATTATTAAACTATCAATATATAAAAAAGTGAGCATATGGCCGTGGTGTGTAAAATAAAAGAGTTCAAAGTATTAGTCCTGGGGCATGGTGAAATGGGTCAGGCCATGGAATACCTGGTTAAAGACCACTCGCAGCTGGATATATGGGAAAGACGCCCTAAAGATAAAACTCCCCCCGTTGTTTTGGAAGATGCTGCCTCGCAAGCAGATATTATAATATTTTGTTTACCGGTTAATCCGCATCGGAAAATTGCTAAACAGATTGCACCACGTTTAAAGAAAACTTGTCTTTGTTTGAGTATTGCAAAAGGATTGGATAAAACAGGTTTAAGTGCTGCACAAATTTTTGCTGAGGTCTTTGGAGATAATCAACCTTACTCTCTTTTATATGGCCCTATGATCTCTGAGGAAATTCGTGCCGGACATAAAGCATTTGCGCAACTGGGTTGTGCTGATATAGAGTCATATAACAAAGTATCCGCGTTATTTCATGATACAAATCTTTATATTGAATATTCTTCAGACATTACAGGTATTAGCTGGTCGGTTATTCTAAAAAATGTTTATGCTTTAGTCTTCGGCATGGCTGATGAGTTACAACTGGGAGATAACATGCGTGGTTATCTTGCTGTAGCAGCCTTACGTGAACTGGATCAGATAGCGAGCAAAATGGGTGGACAGGCAGGTAGCCCTTATCACCTTGCCGGTTTGGGGGATTTAATTACCACTGCGACCAGTGAAGACTCACACCATCATGAATTGGGGCGCATGCTGGCAAGAGAAGAAACAAAAGGAATAACAGGAGAAGGAATTCATACGCTTGAAATGGTGAGACAACATAATTTATTTAATATAGAAGAGTATCCTCTTTTTAACTTGATCGATGACATTGTTAAGCAGCCGCATGATGTATGTAATAAGATAAAAGACTATTTAAAAAAAGTTTATTCATGAATATATTTTGAAAGTATTAAAGTTGTTTTTTTAGAATGGAATTTAATTAGTACAGAACTAATAATAGTTCATTAACGTATATAGTAAATTGGTACAGTTATGATGAAACCGGATATGAAAAAAATAAAAGTTATTCTAATTGTATTGATAGTCGTGATAGGGAGTGGTGGTTACTTCTTATGGCAACAGAAACAAAATAATGAACCGAAACAACTTATCCTTTATGGCAATGTTGAAATTCGTGAAGCGCAATTGGCATTTAATAGTAGTGAACACATTAATGAAATCTATGTACAGGAAGGAGAGCGTGTAAAAAAAGGGCAATTACTTGCTCGTCTTCATACCGATGTATTAGATGCCTTACTTGCCGGGGCACAGGCACAAATGGAAGCGCAGCAACAAACCGTTGCCAAACTGGAATCGGGTAGTCGAAAAGAAGAAGTTAATCAGGCTAAAGCAGAATTAAAAGCAGCCAGGGCACGAACAAAAGCAGCTGATTCCAGTTATAAACGCCTGTTGGGATTAAAAAGTAAAAAACTGGTTTCGCCAGAAGTTGTAGAAAATGCCAGGGCTCAGGCAGATTCTGCAAGGGCCGAAATGGAGGCCGTTAAGCAAGGACTTATTTTGCTTGAAATTGGGCCTCGCAAAGAAGATATCGCCATTGCTCGAGCTGAGTTAGCTAATCGAAATGCCGGGTTAGTGCTGGCACGTCAAAAACTGGATGATGCAAATCTATATTCACCGGCCGACGGAATTATTCGTAAACGTATTCTTGAGCTGGGTGACATGGCTTTTCCTCAAACCCCGGCCATCACACTGGCTTTTAACAATCCCGTTTGGGTGCGTGCTTATTTACCAGAAACAGCTTTAGGCAAAGTTGCTTTGGGTACGGCGGCAACTATCACGACAGATAGCTTTCCTGGCAAGATTTATCAAGGCTGGGTCGGATATATTTCTCCCACGGCTGAATTTACTCCCAAGAATGTGCAGACGGCTGAGCTACGCACCCGGTTAGTTTATTCGGCGCGAATTTTTGCCTGTAACCCGCAGCAAGAACTGCGTTTGGGTATGCCTGCAACGGTTCGTATCGATATTAATCAACCACCTGCTCAACAGAAACCCGCCAGTAAAAAGTGCGAAGGTCAGGAACAAGCCAGAGAGCAATCTGAAAATCAAGCTGGGAATCAAAGCAAGGATTAGATTGTCATGACTGGAGCTGCACTTATCCTTTCGGGAGTTAGCAAAATATTCTACAGCAGTGGACGTCAATTGCAGGCATTAACTGACGTGAGTTTTAGTATCCAGAGTGGCCGAATCACGGGATTAATTGGTCCCGATGGTGCGGGTAAAACAACTTTGATGCGACTTGCCTGTGGATTACTTTCACCCGAACAGGGGCAGATTGAAGTAACGGGTATTGATGTCTTGCAGGATCCATTGCAAGTACAGACTAAAGTCAGCTATATGCCACAACGTTTTGGTCTGTACGAAGATTTGACCGTACAGGAAAATCTGAATCTTTATGCTGACTTGCAGAATGTTCCTTTACAACAACGACCGGCTCGTTATGCCGAGCTAATGAAGATGACCGGGCTCAGTCCGTTTACCAATCGATTGGCGGGTAAACTTTCTGGTGGCATGAAGCAGAAACTGGGATTAGCCTGTACCCTGATTCGGTTACCGCAATTGCTGCTACTTGATGAACCGACGGTGGGTGTTGATCCTGTTTCTCGCCGGGAATTGTGGCAGATTATCTATAAGCAGGTAGAGCAAGCTGGTATGACTGTGCTGGTGAGTACCGCTTATCTGGATGAAGCCGAACGTTGTGATGAGGTTATTCTATTGCATGAAGGTACAATGTTGGCTCAGGATGAACCACAAAAATTTAGTCAATCGGTTGCAGGGCGAACTTTTCAGGTTAAGGCGAAACACCTGAGTCACCGACACTTGCAGGAAAAACTGAGCCATGCTCCTAACGTGCTGGATGCTTTGATCGAAGGCGAAACAGTCCGCCTGGTTATGGAAACGGTAACCTCACCCGAGGCGAGTGTCATTCTGCCCGGTGAAAATGACGTCAGCATAAAACCGGTTAAGCCGCGTTTTGAAGATGCGTTCATTGCCAGACTTAAAACCCACCGGCAAAAAGATACGCAAAAACTCTCTCTTAATGTTTCTATTAGTAGTAACAGTGGTGATGAGATCATCCAGGTAAAAAACCTGGTGCGCCGTTTTGGCGATTTTGTGGCGGTGAATAATGTGAGTTTCAGTGTTCGGCGTGGGGAGATTTTTGGTTTGCTGGGTGCCAACGGTGCGGGTAAGTCCACCACTTTCCGTATGCTTTGTGGTCTGTTGCCGGCCAGCTCGGGGCAACTTGCTGTGGCCGGTGTTGATCTGCGCGTAGCGGCTGCGCAAGCTCGTGGTCGAATTGGTTACATGGCACAGAAATTTTCACTTTACAGTAATCTTTCCGTGACTCAGAACCTGCGTTTTTTTTCCAGTGCTTATGGGTTACGCGGTAACCATCAGAACGACAGGCTTGAATGGGCATTAACTACCTTTGAACTGGAAAACTATCGGGATGCCAATGCCGGTGAGTTGCCACTGGGTTACAAGCAACGTCTTTCCTTTGCCGCTGCACTGATGCACGAGCCGGAGATCCTCTTTCTTGATGAACCGACTTCGGGAGTTGATCCCCTGGCACGGCGTGAATTTTGGGTATGGACCAATGCTCTGGCCGAAATAGGTGTAACGGTACTGGTGACCACGCATTTTATGGAGGAAGCTAATTACTGTGATCGTTTGGTGATTATGGCGGAGGGTGCAGTGTTGGCTGAAGGCACGCCACTGGAAATGAAGGATTTGGCGCGCAGTCGGGATAACCCCGATCCCACCATGGAAGATGCCTTTATCCATCTGATTGAACAAAGGGAGGTGGCTGCTTGATGTTGAGCTCCGCCGCCCGAATGCGACTGTCAGGTATGATCCGCAAGGAAAGCTGGCAAATCCTGCGTGATCCATCAAGCATATCCATTGCCTTTGTCATGCCTGTCGTGTTGTTGTTCCTATTTGGTTATGGCGTTTCACTGGATGCGAAATATATACCGGTGGGTATTGTTATCGAACAGCCTGATCTGGCCACGAAGTCTTTAAGTGGATCATTTAACCGTTCCGAATTTTTCAAACCCCTTCACTTCTCGAATATTCAGGATGCCGAACAGGCGATGGATCAACGAAAAATTGAGGGTATTATCTGGATGCGCAGCAATTTTTCTTCGCGCATGCTTTCCGGTCACGAGGCACCGATTGGTGTCATTATTAATGGTGTGGATTCTAATCAGGCCAATATTACTCGCGGTTATATACAGGGTGTTTGGCAGGCATGGTTGGGGCGTTATGCTGAGTCACAGGGGATTAATTTGTCCATGCCAGTGGGACTAGAGCATCGGGTCTGGTTTAATGCTGCACTTTCAAGTCGACTTTTTTTGGTGCCCGGTTTGATAGCGATTATTATGACTCTGATCGGCTCCATGTTGACCGCCATGGTTGTGGCAAGGGAATGGGAACGTGGCACGATGGAAGCCTTAATGGTGACACCATTACACATGAGTGAAATGCTTGCGGGTAAGTTGATCCCTTATTTTGTGCTCGGTATGGGGGGCATGTTATTCAGCGTGGCACTTGCCGTGTGGCAATTTGATGTTCCCTTGCGAGGTTCTTTCTGGCTGCTTATGCTTAGCTCAGCCTTGTTTATGTTGGTGGCTTTGTTAATTGGTTTATTGATTTCCATTGTGGCAAAAAATCAATTTGTTGCTGGTCTGATTGCGATTATTGTCACTTTTCTACCGGCTTTTTTTCTTTCAGGCTTTTTGTTTGATATTAATTCTATGCCTGCACCGATCCAGATGATCACCTTTCTTGTGCCTGCACGTTACTTTGTTTCCATATTGCACACCCTGTTTCTTGCCGGTGATGTTTGGCCTGTGGTACTTGCCAATATGGCCGCATTGTTGCTTATGCTGATATTCTTTTTTACCCTGGTATGGGCTAAGTCCCATAAACGTCTGGATTAAGCTATGTCATATAGGCACATCATCGCACTTGCTATCAAAGAGTTTCTTGCACTATTGCGGGACAAGCGCAGTCGTATTGTAATTATTGCTCCACCCATTATACAATTATTGGTGTTTGGATTTGCCGCTACCTATGATCTTAATCATGTCCCCATCGCTATTTATAATCAGGATACAGGCAGTGCTTCTCGTGAGTTAATTAGTCATCTAGAAGGCTCTCCTAATTTTGATGTTATCAAAACGATCAATAATGAAATGAACATCGCTCCGCTGATTGATAACAAAGAGGTGTTGTTGATCCTGAATATTGGGCCACATTTCAGTGCTGATATGTTGCGTGGTAAAAGCACTTCGGTACAACTTATTCTTGATGGTCGTAACTCCAACACGGCAATGATCGCAATGAATTATGTCAGCACAATCTTGCTGGATTTTAATCATGACTGGTTGTTAACGCATGGTAAGGCAGGGCCTAAAGTCGAACTGCTCATGCGAAACTGGTACAACGAAAACCTTCAGTCCCGCTGGTTTATTATTCCCGGCATTGTGTGTTTGCTGACCCTGGTGGTGACCTTACTGGTCACCGCCTTGTCTGTAGCTCGCGAACGCGAAGCAGGAACATTTGATCAGTTACTAGTGACTCCGCTACGACCGGTAGAAATTCTGATTGGCAAAGCGATCCCCGGCCTGGTGATTGGGATTGTTGAAGCGACTGTTATTATTATTCTGACAGTGTGGCTGTTCAATATCCCACTGCGTGGCGATATAGGTGCACTGTATCTCGGCTTGCTGCTTTTCCTACTTTCTGCAACCGGCATGGGTTTGATGATTTCTGCCATTTCCGTTACTCAGCAACAAGCTATCTTAGGGACTTTTCTGTTTTTAGTTCCGGCAGTTATTCTTTCTGGCTTTTCCACACCGATTGCCAATATGCCTGAAGTTATACAATGGCTAACTTATCTCGATCCGTTACGTTATTTTCTTATTATTGTTCGAGGTGTTTTTCTTGAAGGTGTTAGTTATGGATTATTGATTAATCAATACTGGCCAATGTTAATTCTTGGTGTGGTGACGCTGGCATTGTCTGGCTGGTTATTTCGTCATAGGATGTATTAATTTTAATAATGGAAAAGCGAAAGTATTTATATTTTACACTTGAACGATGATATTGTTATGCCGCTATATGAAGTAGATCAAAAGATAAATGACTATTTAAAAAAGGTTTATTGCTGATGCAAAAACAAACCAAAAATCAAAAGCCGTTACTTATACGCACCCATCTTTGGGTGCAGGTTTTAGTTGCAATGGTATTGGGTATTGGAATTGGATTATTGTTATCACCATCTGGTGTTGCACTGGTTTCTGATTCACTCGCGTATGGTTTAGCGCAATGGATAGCGTTACCAGGTCAGTTGTTCCTGGCTATTATTCAGATGGTGGTTATTCCGCTGGTGATATCATCAATTATTATTGGCATTACATCCAGTGGTGATTCAGAATTTTTAAAAAAAGTTGGTTTAAGAATTACACCGTACTTTGTTATGACAACGACGATCGCGGTTGTACTCGGAATTAGTCTGGCAATGTTAATAGAGCCAGGCAATTTTATTGATTCTAATTTAGTACAGATGATGATCGGTGATACACCTGCCACAGTAACTGCTGCGTCTGCCGAATATGTGGATATTGATTTACCGCAACATATTGTACAACTTGTACCTTCAAATCTTTTTAAATCACTTATCGATAAAGATATGTTCGCCATTGTGATTTATGCCATTTTTATCGGGGTGGCGATGCTTGCATTAGAAAAACGTCAAAGCAAATTGATTATGGATTTAATGAATAGTATTCAGGCGGTTACATTAAAAATTGTTAATTGGGCGATGATCATTGCACCACTTGCTGTTTTTGGTTTACTTTGTGACGTCACTATTCGGATTGGTATTGATGCAGTACTCGGCATGTCAGTTTACGTGGCAACAGTTATATTGGGGTTGCTGTTGTTGTTAGGTGTTTATGTTTTAATTGTTAAACTTGTTTCCGGAAAAAGCCCTAAAGAGTTCTTAAGCGCAATTCGAGAAGCTCAGCTGTTAGCCTTTTCTACTTCGAGTTCTGCTGCCGTGATGCCCTTATCAATGAAAACGGCTCACGAAAAGCTGGGTGTGCGCAAATCGATTGCACAGTTTGTTATTCCATTAGGTGCGACAGTGAATATGGATGGCACTGCGCTTTATCAAGTTATCGCTGCGGTGTTTTTAACTCAGGTGTTTGGTATCGATCTTTCTCTGAGTGATTTATTACTGCTCACCGCAACCACCATTGGTGCCTCCATTGGTTCTCCAAGTACGCCGGGTGTCGGTATTGTTATTCTTGCGACGATTTTGCAAGGGATTGGTGTGCCGGCTTCGGGTATTGCTTTGATCCTCGGCGTTGATCGAATTCTGGATATGTGTCGAACTACCGTGAATGTTAGTGGTGATTTAACTGCCTGTGTGGTGATGGATCGTTGGATTGGCAGTGATATTTCAGTGAGTAAAACGCCTCAACCGTTACCAGAAGTGACTTGATTATAATGTTAAAGAAGCTAACTTTGAGGTTATATCATTATGGGATAATTTTTAGTTTTATTCTATATGTCATCAGTCTGCAACATGTTTTTGCTTATGATGTAGCCATGGATTCTGTAAAAGAAGAGTACTGGAGTATTCAACTTGAAAATGATTTTTTTGCTCGATCGGGTGATCGTTATTACACCCATGGAACTGAGATATCTCGAACATTAATAGGAGATCGTGCCCGGTGGCTTGAAAATGTTGCTACATTTCTTTGGGCATTTGACACTGATGGCAAAGTTAATGGTGTTAACTACAGAATAGGACAAAAAATTTTTACCCCCGATAATACTGAAGCTACCGCTCTCATCGTTAATGATCGGCCTTATGCGGGATATTTATACGTAAGTGCGGCAATGCTTTCCAGTGTATCCAGTGATAATAATATTGATACTGGAAATTTAGTTGAAGTAACTTTAGGTGTTGTTGGGCCGAGTGCACTGGGAGAAGAAGTACAGAGTGGATTTCATGATTTAATCGGTATCGATAAAGCAAATGGTTGGGATAACCAGTTACATGATGAACTAGCTCTTGGTGTCTCTTATACTAGATTCTGGAAACAGGTAAAACCAATTGGGTCTTTGAGTTATGGTATGACGCCACATATCAATTTAGTCATAGGTAATGTTTATACTTATGCTGCAACTGGCGTTATGTTTCGTTTTGGCACACATCTTAATAACGATTTAGCGCCACCCAATATACGTCCCGGATTTCCGGGGCTGTCCTTATTCAAACCTAGCCAGCAAAACAACTGGTATTTATTTGCTGGCATAGAAGGACGAGCCATTGCCAGGAATATTTTTCTAGATGGTAATACTTTCAGCGATAGCCATAGCGTGGATAAAAAATCACTGGTAGCTGATTTTCAGTATGGATTTGTTTTTCAAACAGGGGGGATGCGCTTCTCCATAAGCAATATGATTAGATCAAAAGAATTCGAAGGTCAGCAAGACGAAACCAAGTTTGGTGCGGTTAATATTTCTTTTGCTTTATAGCCTGTAAGTATAATTTCAGGAATGGCCGAGTAACAAACGGGCTTCATTACCACCACCAGTACGCGGGTGGAGTGTGATCTTCCAGCCCTGAGCCTGACAAAGTTGACGTACGATTGCCAAACCGAGGCCACTGCCGCCAGTTATCAGGTTACGCGATCCTTCTAATCTATAGAAAGGCCGGAACACGCTTTCCCGTTTTTCCTCCGGGATACCGGGTCCCCGATCTAAAATGGTAATTAAAGGAATATCATCCTGTCGGGTTAATTGAATAGTCACGGGCTTGTTGTTGCTATAGCGCATACTGTTCTCTATCAGGTTGTGTAAGATCCGTAACAAACTTTGTTTCGCTATTGGCAAGAGCCAGCTAGTATTCAATGTTTTATCTTTTTGAAATTCGAGTCGAGATTCACTTTCTGGTTGTTGTGTCTGCCATTCAGCATCAATTTGTGCAACTAATGTTGATAACAACATAACCAGATCTTGTTGCTGTAAGGGTTCTTTTTTCTCCACTCCACGAGCAAGCAATAGTGACTGCTCAAGGAGTTGTTCCATTTCTTCTATATCATTTTCAAATTCTTCAACAAGTGAAGCATCAATGGCATCGGCGTTAATTTCCAGGGCAAGACGTATACGTGTAAGTGGCGTTCGTAAGTCGTGAGAAATGCCGGCAAGCAGCGTTGTTCTGTTTTCCAGTAGCTCAGAAACTTCATTCGACATTCGGTTAAAGTTACGTGCCAGGGTATTTATTTCTTTTGGACCTTTATTTTCGGGAACAAGAGACTTCTCTCCTTTCCCCACTGCTGTTGTCGCTGCGGAGAGTAACGCAAGAGGACGGGATAAACGTCTCGCGATGATAAGAGCTGCACTAATCGCCAGAACAAAAATTGCGATGGTGATAGCCAGTAGGGCAATGGGTGGTCGGGCACCAATACGTTGTTCTGAAAAACCAACTCGCAGTGTTTGCTTATGTATCAGGATGTTGAACCATATCCAGTCAGGTTGTTGCTTATCTGTACCAAAGGTAATTTTGCTCGACTCAATGAGACGTGTCTCCAGAGCTTGTTGTAATAGTTGCTGATAAAGAAAGAATTTTTTATTTTTTGGTGTATCGAGTGTGTGTTCAGATTTAAATAACCTGATGCCATGCGCATTAATTAATTCTTTCTCAAAATCCGGGCGAGTTTCTGGTGGTAATTCTGTCCACGTTTGTGCCGAAAGAACCAGCAGGGCAGCAAGATCATCTGCGGAACGTTTACCGACCGGTATTAAAACAAAATAAGCAGTGCTTGCCAGAATAACGATTGAGAGTAACAGCAGGCTAATGATTAACGTCGATGCCGTTTTAAAAAAAAGTGTATTTGGAAGATTCATTAATTGATCACTTGTTTGAGTTTGTGCCGGGAGTAAAACGATATCCTTCTCCCCAGACAGTTCGAATAAAACTGGGTTTTGCGCTGTTCTTTTCTATCTTATGTCGTAAGCGGGTAATGCGAACATCGATGCTTCGGTCGAAGGGATCATTATCTCCTTTATTGATCATATCCATTAGTTGCTCACGACTGAGCACACGGTTTGGATGTTGTACCAGAACAATCAATAACGCCATCTCACCGCTGGTCAGCATTACTTCCTTCTCATCTTGCAGCAGTATTCGTTCTTCTATATTGAATTTGAATTCTCCAAACTGAAAAATATGCTCCGGTGTGGCTACTGGCACAGTATTCGATAAGCTATTGGTTTCTAAATTTTCTGTGGTTGTGATGGCTTGATTGCCTCGACGTAATACCGCACGAATGCGCGCCAATAACTCACGTGGGTTGAAAGGTTTAGCCAGATAATCATCAGCACCAACCTCAAGACCAATAATTCGATCCACTTCCTCACCTCGAGCCGATAAAATAATGATGGGAGTAGTTTCTTTTTGTCGAATACTTCGTGCCAGTGACAAACCATCTTCACCAGGCAGCATGAGATCGAGGATGATTAAATCAGGGCTATGTTTCTCTAGCCAGCTTTGCATTGCTTCGCCATCTCTCACTGCAAAAGTGGCATAGCCCTGATCGCCCAGATATTTTATCAATAGCTGTTGTAACCGCAGATCATCATCAACAATCAGGATTATCTCTTTTTTGTTTTCATTACTCATATCTATTCCGTACCTTACAACAATTTCATTGAAATATTTTGATACAAATTAGCTTTTTACAGAAATGTTTATGAAATAGTTTACCGGCATGATGAACATCGTATTAGGTCAGATTGACAACTGCGTCATCTAACCACAGCAACAAATTTGATAAAATCTGGCAAAGGAAAATATAATGAAAGCAAATAAAGGTATTATTGCATTAGTTATTTCAATGTTATTAATGGCAGGTTCCGCACTGGCAGATAATAACAAAATAAAAATAGCACCACTGACAGACAACGATTTCCATGATGGTGGTGCACCACAAAAGGACAAGGTTGAGTTAGGACGACTCCTTATGTTCGACAAGATTCTCAGCGGCAACAAGAATATTTCTTGCGCCAGCTGTCACCATCCATTGGCCGGTACGGGTGATGGATTATCTTTGCCAATCGGTGAAGGTGGTTTAGGTTTGGGTGTAACTCGAGATACCGGTTCGGGAACAGATGCAGTACATGAACGAGTGCCATGTAATGCACCCCATGTCTGGAATGAAGGCGCTAAAGAATTTACCGTTATGTTTCATGATGGTCGCCTTGAATTAGATAACGCATACCCGAGCGGTTGCAAGACACCTGTTGGTGCTGGTTTACCGGATAACCTGGAAAATATCGTCGCTTGTCAGGCAATGTTCCCGGTTGCCTCGGTGACTGAAATGGCTGGTCAGGCAGGTGAAAACTCCATCGCAGATGCCGTAGTTGCGGGCAATATCGCTGGCCCTGGTGGTGTTTGGGATCAACTCGCTATGCGCTTACAAGAGATTCCCGAGTACGTGGATATGTTCATCAACTCTTTTGATGATGTTAATAAAGCTTCAGACATTACTTATGCTCATGCAGCCAATGCCCTTTCTGCTTTCGAGCGAGTTTTTTGGCGTGCAGATGACAGTTCCTTCGATCGTTATTTACGCGGGGATAAAAATGCCATGAGCAATAATGCCAAAAAAGGCATGAAATTATTTTACCGAAAAAATAAGCACGAAAATTCCTGTGCCGATTGCCATAGTGGCGTGCTACAAACGGATCATACATTCCACGCGATAGCCATGCCTCAGATTGGCGCTGGCCGCGGTGATGGTTTTGATGGGCATGAGGACTTTGGTCGTGAACAGGTTACCGGTGATCCAGCCGACCGCTATAAGTTCCGCACACCTTCACTGCGTAATGTTGCACTGAATGCGCCTTATGGTCATAGTGGTTCGTATAACTCGTTGCGTGCAATGGTTCAGCATCATATTAATACTGTAAAAGGAATTAATAATTATGATTGGCTTCAGGTTAAATTGCCTTCACGTGCTGATTTGGATGCTCTGGATTTTATAGTTATGAATGATCCTGCTCGGGTTGCAGAAATTGCGGCACATACAGAATTGCATGGAATGAGCTACAGCTCTAAAGATGTTGATCGAATCATTGATTTTTTGAATGCTCTAACGGATCCGAGCAGTGTTGATAATCGTGATGATGTACCTGCAAGTGTTCCGAGTGGTTTGACTCTGGCTGAGTAGGTTCGGCACTTGTGCGTATATTTAAAGAGGGCAGCAAATCGCGGCCCTTTTTTTTGTTTATTTTTTCTAACAATGATTTTATTGAAATAATTTGTAACAAAATAAATCGATATAGAAATTTTTGTGAAATAGTTTATTAGCATAATGATTGTGTTAGAGAGGCTCTGGCTTAATTATTTTAAGCATTGCACTTCTTACTAATTAAATTATATACAGACAAAAGGAAAATATTATGAAAAAAAAAATAACATTAATTGGAAGTTCTCTTCTTTTATGTGTTAGCACAATGAGTTATGCCGATGATATTACTGAGGCACAACAAACTCAGACTCAAATGCAATTGCAAAGCCGTTTGCAATCAATGAATGATGAAGAACGTGCCCTCTATAAAGATTTAAATGGAAAGGGTGATGGCAGTGGATCAGGTAGCCAGAATCGTTATAGAAAGGGTGATGGTAGTGGATCAGGTAGCCAGAACCGTTATAGGAAAGGTGATGGTAGTGGATCAGGTAGTCAGAACCGTTCAGAACAGAGTAGTAGTTATGGTTCAGGATACGGTTCGCGTCAAAGTGGAAGTGGTTTTAGCTCTGGTGGTGGTAGAGGTCGCGGTCGATAAGTTAATTGATATAGGCCCCTTTATCCCGTATAAGATCAAGGAAGATCATGGGGGCAAATTCTGTTTTTTTAACACGCCAACTCAAGCAGTGGGATTTTTCTAATATATGGTCCATATTTATTAGAGATAAAGTTTATTATTTATAGGAGACAGATGATGGAATTATCTAGAACTTTTAAGCCCTTTGCATTGAGCCTAAGTTTTATTGTTGTTCTATCGGGATGTGTTTACCATCCATATTATAGCGGACCGGCGCGTCATTCATACTACCCGTATTATTACCCGTTTTATTATGATTATTATTATTATCCAGGTGTTCAGGTTTATTTCAATTTTTCCACAGGATTTTACTATTATCCGTCTGGTAAACGCTGGATACGTTCAAAGGTTTTACCGCCTCACATTCATCTTGATTCGCGAGAACGTGTGACTACACGAATTGAAGGTGACAAGCCTTACTTAAAAAATAAACAACATATACAAAAATATCAACCTCGTCGCGATTATCGTTCTGATCCTCAAATAAACAGGAAAGAACAGCTTCGGAATTTGAAGTGGTATGAACAGCACCAAAAGAAACAAAAAACATATGAGAAGGAATGGGAAAAAAGTCGTAGGAAAAAAGATAAAAGACCAAATCGGTAAAAAATGAAATAAGTGGAAAAGGGGCAGAATTTGAGCCCCTTTTTACTTGTAATAATATCCTCTAATATTAGAAAAAATAATTTTGTCGCATTTAAAGCAGAAATAGTAAAGTTTAGTAAGTTTCACTATCTTATAATATAATATCCTTTGTATTCAAATAGATAGGTGTGGTTGAAACTGGTCGATAAACAGGCCAAGATAAACAATATTTTTCATCGATGATTTCAAACAGGAAAGATTAAATTGGATAAAAAATATTACCCTACTGCATTTTTAGTCATAATCGCGGTTGCGTTGTATTTTATGTATGGTGATCAGTTTTCTTTGAAAAATATTGATTTTGCTGCATATAAAGAAGCATGTGTTAAGTATCAATCTGCGAAGGATGGTGTTTATAGCAGGGATGAGATGCTGAGCCTGGTGACCAAGGTGAATTATCTTCTACCAGGAACAGTAGCAGAAATAAAAGATCCATTAAAAAAAGAAATAAAAACCTGTGCTGATGAACTTTCAAAAAGATTAAATCACTAAAATAATTTAATTGTAATAATTAAATGGAGTTAATTTTAAAATGTCATTCTTATTTGAAACATTCCCCGTTCCTTTATGGTTTTTGATTTTTGCTTTTGGTTGTGCGGCTCCTCTGTGGATTAAGTGGTATCAGTTAGTCTATAAAAAACTTATTAAGTCAGGTTTTTTAAAAAAGAAATTCAGTGGTTTTGATGATTCAGCTGATGAAGAAACTAGTGTTTTTCAAAAGGCAACGGATAACTGGAATGCGAGTGTAGAACATGATCTTAAAACAGCAGAATTAAAAAAATCACAACGTAAACATGATGCTAATTCAATAGAGCAACCTTATGTAAAAATCGTCTTGAAAACGTTAGCCTTGAATGGTGATGCGGGTATGTTAATTCAGTCAATTGCTGATGATTTAGAAATTAAAAGTAATGAAATTAAAAGCTCACTTTCTTATCTGGAAAATAATGAATTTGTTGAGGCGGTTGTGACCGGAAGTGGTACAAAATATTATCTAGCTGCTCGAGGTAAAAAATACTGCATTAAACAGGGTTATATCGCAAAATAGTAAAAATTAAATGGAGTTAAATTTTTATGTTTTTTTTCTTTGAAACAATTGAAGTCCCTTTTTGGTTTATTGTTTTTATATTTTCCAGTGCTGCACCGTTATGGCTTAAATGGTATAAAAAGTTTTATATGAAATTTATTGTGACTGGATTTTTAAAGAAAATATTTCATCGTGCAAAATCGACGGCGGAAATGAAAATAGATGTTTTGAAAAAAGCGACAGATCACTGGAATGAAAATGGTGAGTTTTCACCCGTTACAGAAAATAAAATTAAAAAAAGAAAACCAGTTAAAACGTCTATGGATAAGCTTAAAAAGCAAAATATTAAAACTGTATTGAAGGTGTTAGCTGAAAGTGGAGAAACAGGCGTTTTACCGAAGTCTATTTCAGATAAAATAGATATCAATATCATCGAAACAACCAACGCGCTGACCTATTTAATTGAAAAAAAATATGCAGAAGTTATTAATAGCACAAATGGAACAAAATATTATTTAACTGATCTTGGAAGAAGATATTGCCTTAACAAAAAATATATTTCTTAATCTTAAAACAATAATCATAAGAGGTGAAGAATGGAATCGAAGCGCTCACTAATATTGCACTGGATTGAACAGGGTGATCTGAAGAAAGATCAAACAGAAGAAGCCTTGTCTGCAGCGGGTGTTTTACCGGATGGTTTGCGCTGGTCTGTTTTTCTTGAAAACCTGCTTTTGTGGTTGGGTGGTTTGGCTTTAGCCTTTGCGATGATGTTCTTCATTGCTTATAACTGGGATGCAATGGGGCGCTTTGCCAAGTTTGCTTTGGTTGAAATGTTTATTGTTGTTTGTATTTTCGCCTACTGGAAACTGGATGTCGATAAAGTTGCTGCAAAAGTTTCGATAACGGCGGCGACAATTTTATTAGGTGTGTTACTGGCTTTGTATGGACAGACTTATCAGACCGGAGCTGATCCCTGGCAGTTATTTTTTAACTGGGCTTTGTTGATATTGCCCTGGGCGATTGTTGCGCAGTTTGCATCAATCTGGTTAATTTGGGCTGTATTGTTAAACCTCAGTATCATGCTTTATTTTCAGGCGATGGGTGGCTTGTTTGGACTTGTTTTTAGTACAACGGAGCATGTGTTCTGGGTTTTATTTATATTTAATTCAGTTGCCTGGATTATTTGGGAGTTAGCGGCAATACGATTGAGTTGGTTACGAGAACGTTGGGCGGTTTGGTTAATTGCGATTGCCAGTGGTTTTTCAATTACCTTTCTTATGTTGACGGCAATTTTTGATCAGTATGCTTCTGAGCCATTGGCTGTCTTATTTTATTTTTCCTGGCTGGCAGCACTTTATTATGTTTATCGTCGAGTCAAGCCTGATTTATTTATGCTGGCGGGTTTATGTTTGTCTGCTATTGTTGTGATAACCAGTTTCCTGGCAAATCAATTATTAGATCATCAGGATCCTGTTGGCGGTTTTTTCTTTTTGACACTTATCATTATTGCTATGGCAGCAGCTGCAGCAAAATGGCTTAAACATATTCAGAAGGAGATGCTGTCATGAGTCTTCCTATTAGTGAAAAAAGAGCATCGCTCTGGAAAGAGTTAGTTTCTGAAAAAATTGTTACAGGTGATGTACCTTCGTATGAAAATATTGAATCACCCTGGTATGTACGTTTACTCATTGGTTTTTCTGGCTGGTTGGCAGCAGCATTTATGTTAGGTTTTATTGGAGCTGCTTTTGAATTTGTTTTTAATAATAAAACTGCAGGCATTATTGTTGGCTGCATCATGATTTTCCTTGCTTATATGATGCTGCTTAAAAAATCAGATAGTGATTTTTCTTCTCAGTTTGCACTTGCAGTGAGTTTTTCCGGACAAGTGTTGTTGTTTGTTTCTCTTGATCTGTTTAACTGGTTTTCTCCTCGTGATGCCCTTAACTGGGTATTGTTAGGAATGGTACAAGTGGTTCTTGCCTGGTTTATGCCAAGCAGTATTCATCGTGTCTGGTCAGCATTTGCGGCAGTCATCGCATTAAATATTGCCCTGGCGGTTTGGCATATTTATTTTATTCAGACCGCATTTATTATGTTAGCGGTGGCAATTGTTTGGTTAAATGAATTTAAGTGGGTTGAATACCAGCAAAAACTTAAACCCATTGGTTATGGTCTGACATTGGCTGTGTTATATCAGGCCAGCACAGGCATTTTTTATATTATGTTCTGGAATGCTACGTCTGGATATAAAGAAAGTTTAGTACAGCCCTGGGTTGGTGAGTTGTTGGCTGGAATGGTGATCTTGTATGTTGTTTGGCAGTTACTCATTCGACAAAATATAAAAGTACCGGGTCGTATTGCAAATACTGCTCTTATAGGCGCGCTGGTATTCATTATTGCATCATTAAAAGTGTTTGGTCTTACGGTTGGGATAATGATTGTTTTGCTGGGTTATGCCAACGGCAACCGTATTTTAACCGGGTTAGGTATTGCTTCGTTACTTTATTATATTTCGGCTTATTACTACACTTTACAGTCAACGTTATTAATTAAGTCACAATTTTTGCTTATTTTAGGTGTTTTATTGTTACTCGCGAGTTGGTTAATACGGCGGGTGTTATTTGCTAACAAGGAGATAAAACATGCGAAATAAGATTGCAATTATAGCGGGCATGATCGTTTTATTGCTGGTTAACTGGTCTATCTCAGGTAAAGAGTCTCATCTTAAAGAAGGTAAGGTTGTCTATCTTCAGCTGGCACCGGTTGATCCTCGTTCTTTAATGCAAGGAGATTACATGGCTTTAAGATTTGCTTTAGCAACGGATATATACAAACATCTGCCAACAAAAGATGGTAAACATAACAGCTGGCGCAGGAATAACCTGAATGCAACGGATGGTCGAGTTGTCGTTAGCTTAACTGAACATGCTGTTGCAAATTTTAACCGTTTAGAAGATGAGGAACCACTTGCGAGTAATGAGGTTCTTATGCGTTATCGCGTACGCAACAATACGATTAAATTTGCAACTAATGCTTTTTTCTTTCAGGAAGGTCAGGCTAAGGTGTACCAAAATGCGCGTTATGGGAAATTTAGAGTTGATGAAAAAGGTGAATTGTTATTAACTAGCATGCATGATGCTAAATTAAAAAAACTTGAGCCTGTAGAAAAGAAATAGAAAATAAAAGCGGGAAATTGAAAATAAATTATGCCTGAACATGAGAAAAAGCAATGCCCACGCTGTTCTGCTGAATTTGAGTGCAAAACAGGTTCTATTTTATTGTGTCAGTGCTCAAAAATTGAAATGACAGCGGAGCAGCTTGAATACAGTAGTACGCAGTATGACGATTGCTTGTGTCTTTCCTGTTTAAAAGAATTGCGCACTGAATTTAATGCTTTATCCCACAGTAAAAAAATTAAAAATGTTTTTTTAGGTCGTTCTTAAACTCGTATTATTTTAGTATAATTCCTTTTTTATTCTTAATTCGATGTAGATTAAATAATGTTAATAGTTATATCTCCCGCTAAAACGCTTGATTATGAAACGGTACCAAAGACCAAAGTATTTACGACCCCGGATTATTTAGGTAAATCACAACAATTAATTAATCGCTTAAGGAATTTTTCCTCCCTGGATATTTCAGACTTGATGAAGGTGAGCGCAAAAATTGCAGGTTTGAATTTTGATCGCTATGAATCGTGGAAAAAACCTTTTACTGTAAAAAATGCAAAACAGGCTATTCTTGCCTTTAAAGGTGATGTTTATACCGGGTTGGATGCAGAATCATTTAAAGCAGATGACTTCAAGTTTGCCCAGAATCATTTGCGAGTGCTCTCTGGGCTTTATGGTTTGTTACGTCCTCTGGATTTAATGCAACCTTATCGGCTGGAGATGGGCACAAAATTAAAAACAGATAGCGGTAAAAACTTATATGAATTTTGGGGTTCAGATATTACAGAAGGCTTAAACAAGCAGTTAAAAAAAATAAAATCTGATTATTTGATTAACCTGGCATCGAATGAATATTTTAAGTCGGTAAAAGAAAAAGAGTTAAATGCTGAGATCATTACTCCGGCATTTAAAGAGTTTAAGAATGGCGAATATAAAATGATTGGTATTTATGCCAAAAAAGCACGAGGCATGTTAAGTCGATATATTATTCAAAATAAATTAAGTGACCCGGAAGATATTAAGTTATTTAATGAAGACGGTTATTGTTTTAATAAAACCTTATCAAAAGGTAATAATTATGTTTTTACGCGCAAACAATAAGTAATCTGAATATCAAAAAGAGAAAAGATAATGGATGAAGAATTAAAGAAACATATTCGCGAACCTAAAACGTGGTTACGTGGTTTATACATGTTGATGTTTTTGGTTTTTTATAGCGTGGCAAAAGTAATAATTTTTGCCATTATCCTGTTTCAATTTGTTTTGACTGTCATTACGGGTAAAACTAACGAGCGGTTGGTAAAGCTGGGTTTGAGTTTGAGCACGTATAGTTATCAAATATTAACCTTTCTTACTTTTAATACTGACTATCACCCGTATCCCTTTGGTGAGTGGCCAAGTGGTACAACGGTTGAAAAAACCACAGCGACTGATATTAAAAGTAAAAATGATGAATAAAACAATAATACTGGATATTTAATCAAAGTTTATTATGAAACTTTATTATTCCTCCACCTCACCCTTTGTTCGAAAAGTTAATGTTTTTGCAATTGAAACGGGTTTAGATACACAGATTGAATGGGTTAAAACGAATCCATGGCAAGCTGAAGATATCTTAACGGCTGAAAATCCCTTATCAAAAATTCCGACATTAATTACAGATGATGGAATGGTTATTTATGATTCCAGTGTGATTTGTGAATATTTAGATTCTCTTCATTCTGGTGAAAAATTAATTCCACCGCAAGGTGAGTCTCGCTGGCAGGTTTTGCGTTTACAGGCTTTAGCTGATGGAATTCTGGATTCAGGCGTATTACGTTTTCTTGAAAAAAACGTGCCCCTGAAAAACAGTCTGTTGATTGGGATGCAGCACAAAAAGATTCAGTCGAACGTGGTTTAGATTATTTAGAAAATACTGTGCCTGATTGGGGTGACAAGCTGGACATTGGTGTACTCAGTATAGCTTGTGTATTAGGCTGGCTTGATTTTCGTTTCTCAAATGAAAATTGGAGAGTTAATCGTTCTAAGTTGAGCAGCTGGTTTGAACTGTTTTCAAAACGCACTTCAATGGCTCAAACTATGCCTGCCGAGCCAACAGGTTAAAAATCAGAATAGTTAATCTGCGGGTGAATATTGTAAACCGGCAAACTCAACCCGGGCTGCATTACTGCTTTTAATTAAATACAGAAAAGTGTCTGCTTCTTTTTCAGACTCGAAGGGGCCATCTAATCCTGTTCGTGTTTCAACATACCAGCCTATATTACTAATTTTAACGATTTGTGCATTTTTGCTTTGCATTTTTGTACCTTTTATTTATTTTTAGACTTTGTATAAATATGCCGGAAAAGGGGGGGTATAAAATTGATCTGGATCAAGTTAAATATAAAGTGCTGATATCTTATATGCGTCTATAATTACTAGAATAAAATATAGGTGCTCGGTATGAATGAACGTCGATTTGATACTCGAAAGTTGGTAAGTACTCCTGTAAGACTATATCACTCGGAGCTTGGCCGTGTGGATGGTGTAATCAACGATATTTCAGGAGGAGGGGCTGCGATTAAGTTAAACTCCTTTAAGGATTTAAAACGCGACACGACGGAAACGTCCTTATTCTTACGGCCAATAAACCTGGACGTTTTATTTTCTGTGTGCTGTATCAGGCAAACTGAATCAGAAGTAGTGGTAAAGTTTTTAGAGTGAAATCACCCGAAAAGAAATTCAGGAAACTGCGATACCCACCTCAAGTGTTCCAAATCAATCCAGAAAATGTTTTACATCATTGCCTCTGAATAAGGCCACGACGAAAAACTATCTATTAATATTGATTGTTATAAATTTTAGTTGCTTTCATCTGTGATTCTCACGTTTTAATATTTCCAAAACAATATCAATGTTTATTGCATCTGATTTTTTATAAATTTTAGTGATTGGATGAATAATTTCTTTAAAATAGCCAGAAAGAATTTATTGGCATGAAAAAAACATGAGATTTGACCGCGTTAGAATCATAAAAGTATCGTAATAAGTAGAATCAAGTTAGAAAATGTGATTATCAACCGTTTTTAACCGTATAATTAACGTTATACTTTAGCGGAATAATCTATAGTAGCGAAGCATAATATTGATGACAGATAAAAGACATAAGTTACGCCAAATGGTGAATGCTCCAGTGAAATTGAGCCATTCAGTTTTTGGAGAAATTACAGCTGTTACGGGCGACATTTCAAATGCTGGCGTTTTTATTTGTATTGATGATAAACCGACTTTGCCTAAAGGTGCACATATTAAGCTGCAATTTTTAAGTTCTGTTTATCCAAATGTTAGTTTTAATACTCGAGTTGTACGCGTGACTGATGAAGGTTTTGGTCTTGTGTTTGTTGACTATGAGTACGACGGTGACCGTTTTGCCATGAAGAATTTAAAACAGATATGGAATAAAGAAGCCTGATTTATTTTTCTTTTCTGTTGCAACAAGTTCTTTTCATTTTCCCGCATATTTGACAGAATGGTAAAAATAACTGGCTGGAATTTACCTGAATGTTGTTTTTCCCTTTTCGTGTTGATCTTAATTTTAATCGTATCCCTTTGCTTACGATCTTAATTTGTCTTATTGCTGTGTATATATTTATACAGCAAGGTGCCAGTTCAAAAAATATAGAACTCGCAACAGAAAAGTTTTGCAAGTTAAAACATGATCGGACATTTTGGTTTGTTATAAAAAAAGTATCAATGCTGGAACAGCAGAATACTACTAAAGATAGCAAGAAAAAAATAAGTGAAATTTATAAAACGGAATGTAGTGATGTTTTTTATAATATACATACGAGTAAATACCCTAACTCAGTAATAGATGAATATATAAAAAGACTTGATATTGAAGCTATCCGTGGTGATGCTATTAATATTATTTATATTCGCGGCATGTTGGAAGAAAAGTATCGTGAATTCAGGTTAGGTGATGTTGAAAATGATTTAACAACACAGCTCATGTATGAACCTCATTCTTATAACCTGGTAAATATGATTACAGCGGCTTTTGCTCATGGCAGCTGGGATCACTTATTGGGAAATCTGTTTTTCTTTTTTGCTTTTGCCGCATCAATTGAAATGATTTTGGGTATGTTACGTTATATTTTAGTATTTGGCTCGTTAGCCATTGGTACCCATTTATCATATTCCCTGGCCATGGTGAACATTAATGAAGCATTACCTACTTTGGGTTTATCAGGTGTAGTTATGGGTATGATAGGTGTTTTTGTTTATTTAATGCCTAAAATAAATATTCGCTGTTTTTTATGGTTTTTTGTTATTTTTCGAATCGTTAAAGTTCCTGCCTGGCTTTTAGCTGCATGGTATGTCAGCTGGGATATTTATGCGCTTTATTTTTCAGAAGAACAATCTGCGATTAATTTTATTGCTCATGTCAGTGGCGCAACCATTGGCTTTGGATTAGGGCTTATATTTTTGGTTGAGCGTAAAGAAGAAATTGAAAAAGAAATGTTAATTTATCAGGAAGCTGAAGAAGAAAAATCTAATAAAGAAAAATAAGTACTTTGGCTTATTATGGTAATATAAATATTTAATAATGATTTTCTGGTATTAGACTTATTTGTGAGCTTTAATATAGGGGGGAAGGAGCAATTTATGGATAAAAGGAAACATCGTCGCACACTATTTGATAGAGATATTTTACTGGATTCGGTTGATGGTAAAAAATCGACTGTAAAATCAAATGATATTTCGACTTCAGGTATGGGCTTATATGCTGATATGCCACGATTGAAAGGTGAGTTGCTTCACTTAACTTTTGATCTGATTCAGAATGGAGAAAAACGCATTGTTAATGTTGCCGGTGAAGTAAAGCATGTGCAGTTAGCTGCACATGGATACAATTTTGGTGTGAGATTTTTATAGTTTTTTAGCTTAAACCACGATTTTTATCGTGAGTTAGTTCGTCGTCAGAGAAAATTCTTTCCTGTGTGATTTACCAGTTACCTTCCGTTTCACCTTGCTCAAAGCTTATTATATTTTCAATACCCATTGCACCTTTTGTATTGTCGACTGTTTCGATATGTTCAATGATTTTAAATATGATAATGGAATCGATTGTTTTGATAACTTTCAGGGCCTCATATTTATAAGAAACATGTTTAATTAATTTTTCTTTAAATTCATGTGTTTTTTAAATTTATGT
>CAZSCK010000030.1:10108-30296 GCA_964605385.1 uncultured Thioalkalispiraceae bacterium | reverse complement strand
AGCCGAAGCTTCCCTTTTTCATGAGTAAACCAAAGTATAATTAAGCGATACCCGGGTTCCCTTCCATACCAACAATCTTTGGTGTATTGAGTTTTTTAACTTTCGCAACTTTCTCAGAGCGTAAGTATTCAGCAACAACATCCCAAATTGGAGCACCTGGTGCTTTAGAACCGACAGTAGCCCAACCAGCAACGGTGTAGCTCTTGTTCGCTTCTATCTTGGTACCATCATCAAGAACCATGTCTGTAACACGTTTACCAAAACCTAATTTTGGTGCCATAGTGTAATCCATACCACCTAAACGTACCATGTCACCACCTTGTTGGTAGTAAGGGTCGTTGTTAAATAAGTTATCCGCTACATCTTCCAGAATTGCCTTAATCATAGAACCTTTCATTTCACGAACATAGGTTTCAGGATAAGTAATACAGGTTTGATCCATTACATGATCCATTGTAATCGTTTGACCTGGTAGTACTGTTGTACCCCAACGGAAGCCAGGAGAAAGCGAAATTTGCGCTCCACCTACTTCACGCAGTGCATCACAAATAATTTGATCGAATGTACCGTTGAAGTTACCGCGGCGATAAAGAACTTGATCCGCAACAGCTAATTCTTCTGTCAAAGTACTTAAGTAAGGCTTACGTACTTCTTCAATGTAACGTGCCATTTCTGCATCTGGTTCTAACAAGTTAGAGAAAACAGGTAATAATTTATAACGGAAGTCTTGTACTTTACCATTACGAACATCTAACTGCATTGTACCGAGGAATTTACCATTTGAACCTGCATTAGTAACTAATGTTTTGCCACCTTTGTTTTTAATAACAGAAGGATGCGGCACACCATCATGTGTATGACCACCGAAGATAACATCAATACCAGAAACAACGGATGCCATTTTTAAATCTACATCCATACCGTTGTGTGAAATGACTACAACGACATCAGGCTTTTCTGTTGCACGAACTTCATCAACCGTTGCTTGCATTTCTGTATCACGAATACCAAAGGTCCAGTCAGGAATAAAACGACCTGGATTTGCAATTGGTGTATATGGGAAAGCCTGACCAATTACAGCAACACGGATACCACCATCCATTTCTTTAATTGTGTAAGGTTTGAAAGCTCGTTGCGTTTCTTCGTTATAACCTTCAAAGTCTGCAAAGTTATAATCAAATGAAGCATCCTCTTTTACAAAAACGTTTTGGCAAACGAAGTCACCTTTGAAATCTTTAACGTTTGAAATAACTTCTTCATCGAGGTATGTAAATTCCCAGTGACCCGTCATTACATCTACGCCTAATAAGTTACATGCACCAACCATGTCTTTACCACGCGTCCAGTAAGCTGTACCGGAACCCTGCCAGGTATCACCACCATCTAATAATAATGTTTTATTCGCACCATGATCTGCACGTATTTTTTTAACTAACGTACGTAAATGTGCAAAACCACCCACTTTACCGTAAGTTTTTGCTGCTTCATTATAATTAAGGTAAGTAAATGCATGCGCTTCTAAAGAATCAGCTTTAATACTGAAATGTTCTAATAACTTGTTACCCACTAAATGAGGAGGCTGACCAAGTGCTCTACCTACACCCATGTTGACGTTCGGCTCACGGAAATAGATAGGTAGTAACTGTGCATGACAATCTGTCATATGCATCAAAGTCACATTACCAAATTTTGGAATGTTATAAACATCACCCGGTGCTCCAGCAGCAACGGTGGCATTTCCTGAACCTGGTTTACTATCACAGCCTGGTAACATACCTGCAGCAGCAGCCATACCCATGACTTGCATAAATTCACGGCGATTGAGTGACATTGATGTTCTCCTGAAAAATTTCTTAAATTATGAATATTTAAAAGTAATGGAAACAACCTGGATTATTTATCTCAATCGTTCCCTGTAATTATTATCTGACTTCTAAAATGAGTGGCTTAATTTATTCTATAAATTCCATCGATTATGCCATGACAAAGCCACGACATAAAGATGACTAAAAGCTATCAACTTTATCGCGGGCTGATTATAAAGAAATAATAAACAGATATAAATCAATAACTTATATACCTAAATGAAGACATAATAATACTATGAGAGGAAAAATAAGGAAAATAAAGCGTCAATAAATACTGTTTAATGCATTTAAGACAAGGTAGGTTGCATTTTGCACTAAAATTATTGAGGGTTTAAGTTAAATTTTTGTAATAACGCGGGCTTTAACCTTATTATAAATAAGGCCACTAATATAAAGGCATAAATAATGGGCTCTCTTAAATCTGCCTTCACTAAGAGTAAAAAGTGAAGCACACCAAGAATTGCGATGGCATAAATTAATTTATGTAATGATTTCCAACGATAACCTAGGCGTTTCATCATTTTTTTTGTTGAAGTTAGAGCGAGGGGCAATAACAAAGTAAACGCTAACATACCCAAAGTAATATAAGGACGTTTCACGATGTCTACAATAATCTCTTCCCAATCGAAAAAATGATCTAACCACAGATATGTTAGCAAGTGGACGCAGACATAAAAAAAGGCAAATAGCCCCAACATGCGACGTAAACGCAATGGCCATGCTGATCCCGTTAAACGACGTAACGGAGTCATTGCCAGCGTCAGCAATACAAATCTCAATGTCCATTCGCCCGTACTGCGTGTCAGCACCTCAAATGGATTTGCTCCTAGTTCATCCAGATAAAAATTTCTGAATAATAAAACCAGGGGCAACAAACAAAAAATAAAAATTATGGGCTTTATAAATCTAATCATTTTTCAACATTACAAAAGTTAATAAATATTACATGGATAGTCTGAAGTTAGAGAACAAGGCAAAAACTAACAAAAAAGCGGACGAACCCATGGACGGGCGAAGGTAGAGCAACGCAGGAGCAGTTGCCGAGTGTACGATTAGGTCGTTCTCGCACGTCCTTGTGCTACACGACACCTGAACATCCTTGCTCAATGTACATGAGCATTTTGAAATGGTTTTTCGTCGTGCCCCACATCATTATAATAATGGAGGGTAAACGCCGTTATCTGATTTCAGGCTATTCATACTAAAAATATTTTTTTAAATCCATGCCGGTATAGAGAGACGCAACCTGTTCCGCATAACCATTGAAAGGTAAAGTTTTACGTTTTAGAAAATCGCCAATACGACGTTCTTTTCTTTGACTCCAACGTGGATGATCAACTGCCGGATTAACATTTGAGTAAAAACCATATTCACTGGGTGCAACTTTTGTCCAACTGCTGACAGGTTCTTTATCTGTAAAAATAATTTTAACAATGGATTTAATACTTTTAAAACCATACTTCCATGGCACTACTAAACGTAAAGGTGCACCATTTTGTTTTGGCATGACTTCACCATAAAGCCCAACTGCCATTAACGTTAATGGATTCATCGCCTCATCTATACGCAAGCCTTCAACATAAGGCCAAGGCAAAACATTACGGTTTTGCCCCGTCATTTCAGTTGGACGGTTCAGAGTTTCAAATTGAACATATTTTGCTTTTGAGGTTGGCTTCGCTTGTTTAATTAAATCTGCTAATGGAAAACCAATCCAGGGAATAACCATTGACCAACGTTCAACACAACGTAAACGATAAATGCGTTCCTCTAATGTATGTTGTTTAAGAATATCCTCCAGATGTAAAGTGCCTGCTTTCTCAACTTCACCCTCTATTTGTAATGACCAGGGATCAGCTGTTAAAGCTTGAGCATTTTTTGCGGGAGAATACTTGTCGGTACCAAATTCGTAAAAATTATTGTAATTGGTGATTTTGTCAAAAGAGGTTTTTTCCTCTGTAGTATCAAATTGAGTGTTTTTATTAAAATTCAGGGCTTTACCACCATAACCTGCAACAGAAGTTTTTAGAGGTAAAAGTGTTGCTGCTGCGGTTAAACCAATAGAAGACGTCATAAATTTTCGTCTTTCAAGATAAATAGCATGATCAGTAATTTCAGAAGAAATAATATCTTGCGGTTTTTTTATTATCATAAATAGCCCTCAATGCCAGTAATCATGTGCAATATCAGACTTCACAAGCACCAAATAGTTCATGTTACCTGGCTCAAAATTAAATGTGACTCATATATTAGTAATATCTTGAGAATAATTCAGGTAATATCTTCTGCACATGAATGAAAAGACACACAATTCAAGCTTACATCAGGAATCCAATGCTCGTGGTGAAAAGCGTATATTTGAGATTTATAATAATAAATTTATTAAAGTCACAACAAGTAGCTTAATAAACAATAATAGTTACCACTTAAATTTAAGTATGCTCGCACCCTGGCCAATACGACACAGAAAATTTTCCTGGCAATGGTTACTGGCCGTATTATATTTTTCAATGGCAACCCTGGCGTATACCGCCTATATTTTTTACTTTCAGGAAAGTGGTAAGTTGGAAAGGTTATTGCCTTTTGTTGTTATCTTTTTGTTGTTAAGTCTTGCTGCATTTTTAATGTTTTTATACCAGTCACCAAATGTTATCGAATTCAAAAGTCGTTATGGGAACTGTGGGGTATTAAGTCTGTTATATAACAAACCTGATGAAAAAGAATTTAAGGCATTCATTGAAGAAATAAAATTACGAAGTTTATCTGCAAGCCAGGTTGTTACAATGGACAAAAGCCAGATGCTGGACATTGAAATGAATGAGTTAAGAAGGTTAAGAAATGAAGGAGTAATAACTCAACATCATTATGCTGATGCTAAAGCACGCATTATACAAATTAATTTATAAATAAAAAGATACCGGAATTGCTCCAGTACCTTATTAATTTATTAAGCAACAGCCGATTTTTTCTTTGACTTAGTAAAGACTAAACCATCACTTCCTGCATCAACATGAATAACATCTCCGGCTAAAAACTTACCTGACAATAAATCTTGTGCCAGTGGATTTTCAATCTGCTGTTGAATTGCTCTTTTTAAAGGTCTTGCTCCATATACCGGATCAAAACCTGCTTCACCCAGTTGATCTAATGCAGCTTCTGTTAATTCAATATCAATTTGTTTTTCTGCTAAACGATCATGTAGATACTGGAATTGAATATTTGCAATAGAACGGATTTCATCTTTACCTAACGGATGGAAAACAACAACTTCATCAATACGATTAATAAACTCAGGTCTGAAATGTTCAGCTACTGTTTCCATTACCACTTTTTTCATTTCATCATAATGATCATCTGAATCAGTATTACGAGAAGATATCTCCTGTATCTGTTGTGAACCCAGATTTGAGGTCATCACAATAACGCAGTTACGAAAATCAACCGTGCGACCTTTGCCATCTGTTAAACGACCATCATCCAATACCTGTAATAAAATATTAAAAACATCAGGATGTGCTTTTTCAACTTCATCTAACAAAATAATTGAATAAGGTTTGCGTCTGATTGCTTCGGTTAAATAACCGCCTTCTTCATAACCAACATAACCGGGAGGCGCACCAATCAATCGGGCAACAGAATGTTTTTCCATAAACTCTGACATATCAATACGCACCATCGCATCTTCCGTGTCATATAAAAATTCTGCTAACGCTTTTGTTAACTCTGTTTTACCAACACCGGTTGGCCCGAGGAATAAAAATGAGCCGTTAGGACGTTGTGGATCAGACAGCCCGGCACGTGAACGACGAATAGCATCCGATACGGCTTTTACTGCTTCATTTTGTCCAACCATACGTTTGTGTAACACGTCTTCCATATTTAAAAGTTTATCGCGTTCACCTTCCAGCATTTTTGTGACAGGGATACCGGTCCACTTGGAAACGACTTCTGCAATTTCTTCTTCAGTTACTGAGTTACGCAACAAGGTTGTTTCCTGCATTTCAACCTGAGAAGCCATATCCAGTTGTTTTTCCAGATCAGGAATGCGTCCATACTGTAACTCTGACATACGTGCAAGATCACTGGCACGTCGTGCAGTTTCCAGTTCCTGACGAGCACGTTCCAGTTCTTCTTTAATATGTTGCGTTCCCTGAACAGCTGCTTTTTCAGATTTCCATATTTCATCCAGCTCGCTGAACTCTCGTTCTAATACATCAATTTCATCCTGAAGATTTTTTAATCGGGCTTTAGATGCCGCATCTGTTTCTTTCTTTAATGCTTCACATTCAATTTTAAGTTGAATCAACTTACGTTCCATTTTATCCATTGATTCCGGTTTAGAATCAATTTCCATACGAATACGACTTGCTGCTTCATCGATGAGATCAATGGCTTTATCAGGTAATTGTCGATCAGTAATATAACGGTGCGATAAAGTTGCTGCGGCAACAATCGCAGGATCACTGATATCCACGCCATGATGCACTTCATACTTTTCTTTTAAACCACGCAAAATGGCAATCGTGTCTTCAACAGTCGGTTCATCCACTAATACTTTTTGAAAACGACGTTCTAAAGCGGCATCTTTTTCAATGTACTGACGATACTCATCGAGAGTTGTTGCGCCAACACAATGCAATTCACCTCGCGCTAAAGCAGGCTTCAACATATTACCTGCATCCATGGCTCCTTCGCCTTTACCTGCACCCACCATGGTATGTAATTCATCAATGAATAAAATAATTTGTCCTTCCTGTTTAGACAAGTCACTTAATACTGCTTTTAAACGTTCTTCAAATTCACCACGAAATTTTGCACCGGCAATAAGCGCGCCCATGTCTAAAGATAAAACCCGTTTATTTTTTAGACCTTCAGGAACTTCACCGTTAATAATACGTTGTGCCAAGCCTTCGACAATGGCAGTTTTACCGACACCCGGCTCACCAATGATCACTGGATTATTTTTAGTACGACGTTGCAAAACCTGAATAATGCGACGAATTTCATCATCGCGACCAATAACCGGATCAAGTTTTCCTTGTTCCGCGCGTTCGGTTAAATCAATGGTATATTTTTCGAGTGCCTGACGCTGTTCTTCTGCATTAGCATCATTAACCGGCTGGCCACCACGAACATTTTCAATTGTTTTTTCGAGTGCGGCTTTATTAGAACCTGCTTTTCGTAACAGATCACCTAAAGTGCCTTTATCATCAATTGCAGCGAGTACAAATAACTCACTAGAGATAAATTGATCTTTACGTTGCTGTGCGAGTTTGTCGGTAAGATTTAGTAATCGTGAAAGATCGTTTGAAAGATGAACATCGCCGGTTGCATCTCCAATTGTTGGCAGACGATCAAGCGCTTCACCTAATTGCGAACGCAATACATTAACATTAACACCTGACTGCATAAATAAATGATTAACTGTGCCGCCTTCCTGATCAAGCAAAGCACTCATTAAATGGAGTGGCTCAATAAACTGGTGATCCCGCCCTACTGCAAGGCTTTGAGCATCTGCAATAGCGAGTTGAAATTTACTGGTCAGTTTATCCATGCGCATAATTTATTTCCCCATTAGAAGATTTAAAAATAACTACATGATAGATAAGGGCATAGTTTGACTTTTCAAGTATTTAAGTGTTTTTTGTCTGTGCCTGGTAAGGATGAATAACATCAAGCGACCAACTAATACCCGGAGATTGTACAATACGAATATGCTCACGTTTAAATTCACGCGCATTCCCCAAACCACAAGAATGAGCCAAGGCATTAACTTCATAATTCATCCAATGTGCATATTCTTTAACACGTTCTGATTTAACGGAAACAACCAAACCACGCTGACGGTATTTACTGTGCGTCGTTATCCCGGTTGGACAAGTGTCTTTGTGACATTGCATGGATTGAACACAGCCTAACGAAAACATAAAACCACGCGCACTCACTATAAAATCTGCCCCTGCACATAAGGCCCAGGCAACTTTTGCGGAGTGCACTAATTTACCCGAGGCAATAATTCTGATTCGTTCACGTAATCCATATTCTGTTAAAACATCAACCAATAGTGGCAAAGATTCTGTTATCGGCAAACCAACATGATCAGCCAAAATTTGTGGCGCAGCTCCGGTGCCACCTTCACCTCCATCAACTGTAATAAAATCAGGCGCATATTGAATGCCTCGCTTTAAAATAGCTTCACACAAATCTTTAGGAAATTTGTCGGAACCGAGTACAGACTTAAAGCCAACCGGTTTTCCGGTAACATCGCGCACCCGGTTAATCATATCCAGCAAATCATCTGCACTGCGAATTTCTTTATGACGATTTGGGCTACTGGAAACCTGGCCTTCTGGAATACCGCGGATTTCTGCAATTTCAGCAGTAACTTTACTACCAGGTAAAACGCCACCACGACCCGGTTTTGCACCTTGTGATAATTTAATTTCAAAAGCTTTTACATGTTTAGATACAGCGAGTAGTTTTTCATCACTCAAGTTTCCCTGCATATCGCGTACACCATACTTTGCAGTACCGATCTGATAGATCACGTCACAATTTCCTTCCTTATGATAAGGCGAAAGTCCGCCTTCACCTGTATTCATCCAGATTTCGGCAGCGCCCGCTCCTTTAGATAAAGCACGCACGGCTGCTGCTGAAATAGCACCATAACTCATACCTGAAATATTAAAAATTGACTTGGCTGCAAAGGGATATTTGCAGTCCGGGCCAATCACAACGGGTAAAACATCGGTAAATTCTTCTTCCAGCATGGGATAAGCGGCATTAACGAAAATAATCGAACCGGGTTGCCTGAGATCGTTGGTTGAACCAAAGCCCAACAATCCACCAAGACCTTTTGCCGTTCGATAAATCCACGCACGAGTTGCACGGTTAAAGGGAAGTTCTTCACGATCACCTGCAAACCAATACTGACGAAAATACTCCCCCATGTTTTCAAACATGTAACGAATGTGACCAACGACAGGATAATTTCTCTGTATAGCGTGTCCTTTTTGTAATACATCATGCAGGAACAACCAGACTAAACCTATTATTAATATATATAACAGATATTGAGCCCCATCAGACCACGTTAAACTCATGGTTAAATTCATATTCTCAAACATGGATATAATCTCCATTTATTTTTTGTATTTTATTTTATAAATCCGAACCTTTAGCCTTTAAGTGATAAGAATAGCGCAAGTTGTATTAAACAGTCTTCATCTGTTGTATTGCCACAATCTAATTCTGGCAATACAGTTAAACGACTCTGGCTGGGTAACAAAAGAGCCACTCCGGTATGACCCTGGCCGCGCATTCCTTCAACTCTTAACGCTGTTATCGGCACATTAGCCATTTTCGCCAGTTTTATTACGCCTGCTTTAAGTTTTCGTAATGGTCTGCCTGTTCGATTAATCCCCCCTTCCGGAAATAAAGCAACGACTTCACCATTATGCAATGCACTAAGAGTAGTACGAAATGCGACTTCAACACGCCCCGAACGCTCTACAGGAATACAACCTGCAGCATGAAATAACCACTGTAAACCAAAACGTTCATACTCTTCTTTTGCAATCATAAAACGAATTGGGTGGCGACAGGCAGCCACGATTAGAAAGGGATCAAGGCCAGAAAGATGATTGCATGCAAGTAAGGTTGGCTTGTTATCAAGAACTGGGATGGGTTGATATATGAAATGGTGATAGTAGCGACAGTAAATTCTTATCCAGCCATCTATGATGTTGATAATGAAATTATCCCAATCAGCAACATGATTTTTGTGGCCAACTAAAATAAATATAATTAAAACTACACCAATTGTAATGGCTAAAAGCTCAATCATTAACAACCTTTCTATTTATTATTTTTTCTCTTAAATAAATCATTTCGTCGACTAACCAATCGATCTAAAAATAACAATCCATCGAGATGATCTATTTCATGTTGTACGGCACGAGCTTCAAAACCTTCCATTTCATATTCTTGCTGTATTCCGCTTTCATCTAATGCATTTAAAACAATATTTTCAGCACGAATTACATTACCGGTAAAATCGGGGACTGACATGCAACCTTCCCGGCCTTTTTTCATGCCTTGCCAGTCTATAATTTCAGGGTTGATAAGAATAAGAGGACCATGATGTTTAGCATTTTTAAGTCGTGGATAATTTGAAACATCAACAATGACGATTCGTTGCATAACTCCGATTTGTGTTGCAGCAATACCAACGCCACCCGGACCTGCGGCCATCGTTTCTTCAAGATCCTGAATAAATGCTAAGAGTTCAGCATCAAAGGTTTTAACCTCGTCTGCAATTTGCTTAAGACGAGCATCAGGGTAGGTGATGATATCCAACACGGCCATTTTTCTTTAACCGATCATTGTATCAATTTCGACCAGTTCGGCATCAATACCATTTTCATCTTTCACGATTTGTAATGCAGACTCCAGTACTTTAATACCTTCAGAAGCTTCACCTTCAATATGCATAATATAAAGCGGTTTATCTTTATCACCTGCAACATCTGATTCTAAATCAAGAATATTTAAACCCGCTTCAGTAAGAACACTGGTGACCTTACTTACAATACCCGCACGATCTGCACCATAAACTGAAATACGCACATCTGGAATTCTATGTTCATGTAACTTTGCATCGATTTTATCAATGTGAAGATGTAAGTCCAATGAGTCTGTCTCTGTGCTCAAAATATCATGTAGTTCTTTAGTACTACCAGAAAATTCAACCATCATCATAATGCTAAAGTTACCACCGAGACGCATCATGCTGGTTTCGCCTAAATTACCACCACCCTCATAAAGCGCTGCGGTGACGTGAGAAACAATACCAGCTCGATCCTTGCCGATTAACGTCACCATGTACCATTTGTTTTTTTCTGTTGTCATGGTGTTTTCTCCTTCGATAAAAAATTAATGTTTAAAATATAGCTATAACAAAGTAAAACCTTTGCATGGATAGTGAGGAGTTAGAGAACAAGGAAAAACTGATGAAAAAGCGGAATGTACAATTAGGCCGTTCTCGCACATCCCTGTGCTACACGGCACCTGAACATCCTTGTTCAATGTACATGAGCATTTTAAAGAAGATTTCATCGTGCCCCACATAAAAAATATTATGGAGGGTAAACGCCTTTATCTAGCTCCTCACTATTCATGCAATGGTTTTTTAATGCAGTGTTGAATGAGCCCAATAAATGACCGTCACACCTAATGCAATTAACGTTATTTGCTGAATAGTTTCTCGTAATTCAGTTTTTTTATGTAAGCCCGGAATCAAATCTGCGACAGCAATATAAATAAAACTTGATGCGGCAATGGCTAAAATATACGGCAAGGCATGCTGCATACTTTGCAAACTATAATAAGCAATCACAGCACCCACTATTGTTGCCATACTCGCTAAAACATTAAAAAATAATGCACGCTTACGCTCGTATCCGCTATTTAATAATATAGCAAAGTCACCTATCTCCTGAGGGATTTCATGTGCAGCCACAGCCAGTGCGGTAACAATACCAAGATCAATATCAGTCATAAATGCAGCTGCAATCAAAACACCATCGACTAAATTATGAACCGCATCACCAATAATGATTAAAGTACCACTAACGTCTTTTTCATGGTTATGATTGTGTTCTGCTACATCAGTATTACTCGGTGTGTGCACCTCGCTGGATGTATTACTTTTACTCGGTGTGTGCACCTCGCAATGGCTGGAATGACAGTGACGCCACAACACCATTTTCTCGAGTAGAAAAAAACCCAACAAGCCAATAAGAAGCGTTAAGCCTAGATCATGAAAATCTACATCTTTATTTACAAGCATTGCATGAGGTAATAATGCTAAAAAAGCAGCACCTAATAGAGCACCGATTGCGAAGCTTACTGTATGCGGTAATAACTTTTTCTGGTATTTATCATTAATCAATAAAAATACAGATGCCGCCATAACACTAAGAACACCGCCCAATAAACTAAAAATAATGATCCAACCTAGTAATGACATAAAATATTTTCTCTTCGTACGTTATTTAATTAGTTACTTGTCTTATCAATCCAAATCATGCTGGCCATTCGCCCCGTCACATCATCGCGGCGATAAGAAAAAAACTGTTCTTCTTCACTTAAAGTACAACGATCGCCACCATAAATTTGTTTCACACCCATTTTATTCAAGCGTAACTTTGCCAATTGGTAAATATCAAATAACCAATGCCCTTCTGACACGGAGGTAAAAGCTTGTTTAGCTTCAACTTCAGCTTTGGTAAAGGCATCATATACCTCTTCTCCTACTTCATAAACATCTGCGCTAATAGCGGGGCCTAACCAAACTAACAAAGACTCTGGCTCAACGGCTAATTTTTTAATGGTCATTTCAATAATACCATCACATAAGCCACGCCAACCGGCATGAATCGCAACCACAAAACTACCTTGTTTATTCGTAATCAATAATGGCAAGCAGTCTGCTGTCATCACAGCGCAAACAATATTTTTTTCCACTGTATATGCTGCATCGGCTTTTGGAATAGATTCTTCATTTGGCAATAAAGCAGCTTTGATGCTATGAATTTGTTCTAACCATTGCGGGGCATTGGGTAAATTTAAACTTCGAGTTAAGATCGCACGATTTTGGTTAACTAAAGCTAATTCATCACCCACATGAGTAGCAAGATTAAAACTTTCATAAGCTCCGCGACTCACACCACCCTGGCGCAAAGTTGTGCCGGCTTTAATAAAATCTGGCGCCGGCCAATCTGCTTGTAACCAATTTACTGTCATTTTTTTCTTTTAAAATCGTCTTTATGTTTTTCAAAATCAAGACGTAATACGTTTTGTAAATCAAGCATATCTTGCGGTACTTCAACTTCCCATTCTATAAATTCATTGGTGGCAGGATGAATCAAGCCAAGGTGTCGTGCATGAAGTGCCTGACGTTTAAAACTTTTTAGTGCTTCTATAAAGGTATCATCACTTGCTGCGGGGATTTTAAAACGCCCACCATAAACAGGATCGCCCAGAAGAGGATGATTAATATACGCCATGTGTACGCGAATTTGATGCGTTCTTCCCGTTTCGAGTTTTACGGTTAATTTAGTATGCAAACGGTAACGCTCATTAACGCGGTAATGGGTGATCGCAGGCTTACCTTTATCGTTAACAGCCATGCGTTTACGATTAATCGGGTGTCGGCCAATGGGCTGATTAATTGTGCCGCCCGCCGTCACTGAGCCACGAATAATCGCATCATATTCACGCAAAAAAGTACGCGCCTGAAGTTGTTCAACCAATAATTTTTGTGAGGTTAAAGTACGAGCAACAACCAATAAACCACTGGTTTCCTTGTCCAGCCGATGCACAATACCCGCTCGAGGAATCGCTTCCAGCTCAGGCGCATGATGAAGTAATGCATTCAGCATAGTGCCATTAAAATTACCAGCAGCAGGATGCACCACCATATTAGCGGGCTTATTAATAACTAAAAGATGCTCATCTTCATAAATAATATCAAGAGGAATATTTTCCGCTTGCCAAACATTCTCAGAGGCCAAAACGACCTTTAGCTCAACATGCTCACCACCCAAAATCTTATCTTTTGGCCGTTTAACCTCACCATTGACTAATATCTGTCCATCTTTTAACCATATTTTCAGGCGTGAGCGCGAGTAATCGGGGAATAATTTGGCTAAAGCCTGATCCACCCGTTCTCCAGCCCATTCATCTGGAACTGTGCCTTCAAAAACTTCTGTTTCATTCATTCGAAAATCTCATTATTTTATTAAATTGAGCATGCTTTTATATAACAGCGCTCTAGTCTATCTCTAACCTGTAACCTAGCGGCCAATCTAAGGTATAATATGAAAAATTAATTAATTAAATACCAATAGGTTAGCACGCATGCGTTTTTCCAGTTTATTAAATTTATCAGCTCTCTTATTTGCCGCATTTTTAACCGGCTGTGCCTCATCAGGTGGTATTGATGATGAAACCTATGGCATGACCGTTGCTCAGCTCTATGAGGAAGCAAAAAAGTTATTAACCAACGGTGAGTATGAAAGCGCAATTCAACACTATGAGAAATTAGAATCCCGTTTTCCTTACGGCACTTATGCAGAGCGCGCACGTATAGAAATGGCCTACGCATATTATAAGGATCAGCAACCTGAAACGGCAATTATTGCCGCAGACCGCTTTATCAAATTGCATCCAAACCACAATAACGTTGATTATGCCTATTATTTACGTGGTTTAGCCAGTTTTAATAATTCTATTTCATTTATGGATAAATTGTTTGATCAGGAACCTTCTGAACGAGATCCAAAATCTGTTCGTAAGGCATTTAAATATTTTTCTGAACTCATTCAGCGTTTCCCTAAAAGTCGTTATACGCCTGACTCCATTCAGCGCATGAAAGAATTACGTGAAAGTCTTGCTCGCTATGAAGTTCATGTTGCTAATTATTATCAACGTCGTGGGGCATATTTAGCTGCTGCAAATCGAGCAAAATACATCGTTGAAAACTACCAGGGTACTCGCTCTATTCCTGATGCCTTAGCCTTAATGACCGACTCGTATCGTAAATTAGGCATGCATGATCTTGCGAATGATGCTTTTCGTGTACTGGAGCTTAATCATCCCAAACACGAAAAAACGATACAGCTTAAAAAATCAAAATAAAAGCCTAAAAAAAACCGCTGGATATATTGAAAATATCCAGCGGTTTTTTTATGTTTGAAATCTTTGGCTATCTAAATCGCAGCATCGCCTTCTTCACCAGTTCTAATACGAACCACGCGTAACACTTCACTGACGAATATTTTGCCATCACCAATTTTGCCTGTCCGAGCAGCATTTGTTATCGCTTCAATAGATGCATCAACTTGATCATCAGAAATAACTATCTCAACTTTTACCTTTGGTAAAAAATCAATAACATATTCTGCACCACGATAAAGTTCGGTATGCCCCTTTTGTCGACCAAAGCCTTTCACTTCTGAAGCTGTCATGCCATTAACCCCAATGTCTGATAAGGCCTCACGAACATCGTCCAGTTTAAAAGGTTTAATAATTGCTTCTATTTTTTTCATTTTTATTCCTCATGCAATAATCCTTGCAACTATGTCTACTTTAACAGGAAAAAGTTACCGGCAATACCATTGAGCCGAATTCTAAAGACGTTTTAATGTTATTTTCGGCTTCGACCATAGCCAGAAGTAATGGGGTAACGCCTGTCCCTGCCAAATGCCCGTTTAGTAATACGAATACCAGGGGCTGCCTGACGCCGTTTATACTCATTAATATCGACCATACGCAGTACTCGTCGCACCATTTCTCGCTCAAATCCAGCTGCAACAATATCTTCCAATCCCATATCTTGCTCAACATAGTTTTCAAGAATTTCATCTAACACCTCATACGGAGGTAGAGAATCGGTATCTTTTTGATCAGGAGCCAATTCAGCTGAAGGGGGCCTGTCAATCACACGCCGTGGAATATTTACCGAAACAGAATTTCGATATTCCGCCAGGCGAAAAACCAGGGTCTTTTTGACATCTTTAAGCACGTCATAACCGCCGGCCATGTCACCATATAATGTGGCATAACCCACTGACATTTCGCTCTTATTACCAGTGGTTAGCACCATTTTGCCTTTTTTATTTGAAATGGCCATTAGCAATAAACCGCGGCAACGTGCCTGAATATTTTCTTCGGTCGCATCTACCTCTGTCCCCGAAAATTCATCAGCTAATAATTCGAGAAAGATATTAAAGGGTTCTTCAATGGGAATAACTTTAAAGCTAACACCCAGGAGCTCCGCTTGTTCTTTGGCATCTTCAACACTCATGTCTAAGGTGTAACATGAGGGCATCATTATCGCTTCAACTTTATCTGCGCCTAATGCATCGACCGCAATACTTAGGGTTAAAGCCGAATCAATGCCACCCGACAAGCCAATAACCACGCCCGGGAAGCCATTTTTAGTAACGTAATCTCGCACTCCTGTCACCAAAGCCTGATAAACACTCGCTTCTTCCGATAAGGGGGCAACAATAGACGATCCAAGCGATTTTAAGCTTTCACTCTCAAAATCAACAATCGCCAATGTTTCTTCAAAGGCCGCTAAACGATGCGAAAGGTTCCCCTCCCCGTCAATAACGAAGGACTGACCATCAAAAACCAGCTCATCCTGACCGCCCACCATATTCGCATAAACAATCGGTATTTTGACTTCACTCACTCGCTGACGAACAACATCTTCACGCTCATGTATTTTTTGCCCATGAAAAGGTGAGGCATTAAGGTTAAGAATGAGCTTTGCGCCAGCATCAAGCGTTAGTTTGACTGGCTCAGCATGCCAAATATCTTCACAAATACAAATGCCCAACGGCACATTATTTACTGTGAAAACACAGCTTTCACCAGATGAAATAAAATAACGTTTTTCATCAAAAACACTGTAATTAGGCAAATAGTTTTTTCGTGCAACCGCAGTACAGCAACCATTTTCAAGAACCGCAACCGCGTTATAAGTGCCTTTATCTATTTTCTCAGGAAAACCCACTAATGCTGTAATACCTTTAACTTCCTGGCTGAGTTCTTCTAAAACATGACTAATACGTTCATACATGCCGGGACGGAGTAACAAATCTTCTGGTGGATATCCGGTTAATGCCAACTCAGGAAAAATAATAACATCGGCCTGATTTTCGTCGCGGGCACGCCGAATCCATTCAAGAATACGTTTTGCATTTCCTTCTATATCGCCAACCAATAAATTAATCTGCGCAATCGCAATACGTAAAGTTTTATCGGAGTCTGATCGTTTGTTTGTTATATTCACAGTAGCCAGTTGAGTTGAAAACCAAAGCGAAATATAAGCTACAACTGTGGCGGGGACAACTTTTAACTAAAAACAGCCTGATTTAACGACATAATTAAATTTATTTACAAAAAATATCGCCAGTAGCAAGAACTATCGTTACTATTGATGAAACCACTACTACATAAAGATGAACTCAATATGAACCTGATCCGCCTAATTGTCATAGCTTTGATTATTTACCTCGTATTCCAAATATTTAAACGCTGGGCAGCCAATAAAAGCTCAACCACACCAACTCAAAAAGAAACCAAAATGGTACGGTGTGAAATTTGCCAATTACATGTTCCTGAAAATGAAGCATTACAACGAGCAGGAAAGTTTTACTGCAGCCAGAAACATTTGGAAGAAAAACAAGACTAACTAAATGTTTAATATTTTCTCGAAGCAAGCCACTTCTAACCCATTACTTCTCGACGATGAGGCTTATACCTGGGGGCCGCTTAATTTTCTTAACTTATACCGCATACTCATTTCAGGTTTATTTGTTACATTTTATTTTACCGGTAATCCCTTCCCGCAATTAGCTTCGCATAATATTTATTTGTTCTATGGTGCAAGCGGTGGTTATTTAATCTCTGCTTTAGTTTTTGGCATGATGATTCGTTTACGTACACCTGACTTTAATCTACAAATCCATATTCAAATTCTGAGTGATATTATTTTCACGACTTTACTTATGCATGCCAGTGGCGGCATACAAAGTGGTTTAGGTACCCTCATTATAATTTCTATTGCCGGTGGCAGTATTGTAATTCGCGGACGTCACTCACTTTTATTTGCCTCAATTGCCAGTATCGCGGTTTTATTTGAAGAATATTACAACAAGCTGGAAGGAATTTATTTAGACGGGAGTTCATTGCAAGCAGGTATCTTAGGCGTTACTTTCTTTACTACGGCGATTATTACTCACTTCGTTGCCCGACATATCCGTGAAAGTGAAGCACTCGCGCTTAAACGCGGTGTTGATTTGGCCAATATGTCGCAGTTAACTGAACATATTATTCAGCGTATGCAAACCGGCATTATGGTTATCGATCAATATAATAAATTACGACTTATTAATGAATCCGCCTGGCATATGTTAGGTATGCCTTCAGTAGTTAATAACCCTTACCTATCGGCCTTAAATAAAGAATTAAATAATAGTTATAAAAACTGGCAAACTGATAATGAAACAGCTTCATCCCCTTTACCGCTATCTCCGGAATATCCCAGTTTATTACCCCGTTTTGCTCAACTCAGCCAGGAAGAAAATCCCGCCACACTCATTTTTCTTGAAGATGCCTCGGCAATGTCGCGCGAAGCACAACAATTACAACTTGCTGCTTTAGGTCGGTTAACAGCCAGTATTGCACATGAAATTCGCAACCCTCTTGGTGCAATAAGCCATGCAGGACAATTACTCGCAGAGTCCCGTAATATGGATGAAGCTGACATACGCCTTACACAAATTATCGCAGACCATTCCAAACGAGTGAACACCATTATTGAAAATGTGATGCAACTTGGTCGCGGTAATCAAAGTTACCCGCAATTAGTTGAACTTAATAACTACCTTGAAACCTTTCTTACTGATTTCATGACCGGTAATCAAACACAACGAGATGATTTTCTTATTGAAGCACAGCAAGAAAATATACAAGTACGTTTTGACCCTAGCCATTTACAACAGATATTAACTAATTTATGTGAAAACGGTTTACGTCATACAATGGATAATCCCAAGCATAAAGAAAAATTCAAAATAGAATTTCATGCTGGCATCTCGGAAAATAATAACCGCCCTTATCTCGATATAATTGATCATGGTGAAGGGATTGACGAAGAAACCGCAGCGCACATTTTTGAACCCTTTTATACTACTGCCGAAACAGGCACAGGATTAGGCTTGTATATTTCTCGTGAGTTGGCAGAATGTAACCAGGCACATTTAACTCTTTTAAAAAATGCAGGTAAAGGAAGCTGTTTTCGTTTGACCTTCTCTGATCCACGCAGACAAATGCATTAAAACAATGACTCAAAAAACACACACAGCCCTGATTGTTGATGATGAACCCGATATTCTTGAGTTACTGGATATCACCCTTTCACGCATGGATATTAAAACCTATAGCGCAGAAAATATTACTCAAGCTAAAGAATTATTAAGCGAACATAACTTTGATCTTTGTTTAACGGATATGCGCTTACCCGATGGTAGTGGAATCGAGTTAATAAAATATATTCAGGAAAAATTTTCCAATTTGCCGGTCGCGATGATCACTGCGCATGGAAATATGGAATTTGCGATTGAAGCATTAAAATCAGGTGCATTTGATTTTGTTTCCAAACCGGTTGATCTTAATATTCTCCGCAACCTTGTTAATACCGCACTTAAACTTTCAAGCTCTACCGCAGAGGAAGAGAGCCTGAAAAATTACGAACAACAACAAGGTTTGCTCGGTCAATCAAAAGCAATAAAAGAAACAAGGAAAAAAATACAAAAGCTCTCGCGCAGCCAGGCTCCTGTTTATATTCATGGAGAATCCGGGGTTGGTAAAGAACTTGTAGCTAAACTCATCCACGAACAAGGACCAAGAGCTGATAAAAAATTTGTACCTGTTAACTGCGGCGCTATTCCTGCAGAACTAATGGAAAGTGAGTTTTTTGGTCATAAAAAAGGCAGCTTCACCGGTGCAAACACCGATAAACAAGGTTTATTTCAAGCTGCCGATGGTGGCACTTTATTTTTAGATGAAGTGGCTGACTTACCTCTTGCAATGCAAGTAAAACTTTTACGCGCAATACAAGAAAAGGCTGTTCGACCTATCGGTAGCCAGCAGGAAATTCCTATTAATGTCCGCATATTAAGTGCAACGCATAAAAACTTAAGTGAACTAACTGATAATGGTGAGTTTCGACAAGATCTTTATTATCGAATTAATGTAATTGAACTTGAGGTACCAAGTTTACGGGAACATGCAGAAGATATTCCTGTTTTAGCAAAACACTTGCTACAAAAAATTGCCGATGAATGGCAAACAGAAACTCCGAAACTCGATAAAGAAACATTAAAAGCTTTAAATGAATACTCGTTCCCGGGTAATGTGCGAGAACTGGAAAATATTCTTGAACGCGCTATGACTTTACATGAAAACAATGTTATTACTTTGAGTGATCTTCAATTACCGGATAATACCAATAAAGAAACTAAAAATAGTGATGAACTTGCATTAGATCAGAATTTACTTGATCCAACTTTATTGAAAAAAGAAAAAGAAGTTATTCAGCAAGCATTAGAAAAAACCAAATATAATAAAACAGCAGCAGCAAAATTATTAGGGATTTCATTTCGCGCTTTGCGCTATCGAATAAAAAAACTCGATATGGATTAATATAAAATTAATTTAGCGCCAAAGTTTAAAATTACTATTTA
>CAZSCK010000030.1:6907-10008 GCA_964605385.1 uncultured Thioalkalispiraceae bacterium | reverse complement strand
TTATTTTTATGAAAAAATGAAACTGGAAAATAACCTGATGCTTTGCCAGCATATGAAAAAGGCATTCCATAGATTAAAGGTTGTAATGAAGATAAATCAACTAAAAAGCGAGTTTCTTCCAGTTCGATTTTCCCGGAATATGAAAGCTTAACTTCTGTATTAATGTATTGTTTATCATTAACGACTGAAAGATCAGCAGACAACTCACCCATAATTAAATTTAATGGATGTAATTCCCATTTAATTGAACCCATATCGATACCAGAGACTTTAAACTGCCTTACCTTACCCGACCAAATAGTACCGGATATAGATGATAGCTTTATATTATTGGGTAATGTAATAGATGACAAAATCACAGTTGCCGGTAAACTTGTTATCAAAAAAAACAAATACAGGGCAAGAATAATTAAAATGTATTGAATATTTTTCTTATTAAAAGAAAAATCGGGTAAAGAATAATTAATTTTCATCATGAATCTAAAAACACCCGCACATTAACTAAACCCGTTGATTCTGTTTGTTCAACATTAATTTCATTAACAGATAAACCATTTGCAGATTCTATAGTAGACAACCATTTTATTAACTCATCAAATGACGCACCCTCAAACCAAACTCGAACACCTGTATCACCTTCTGGCTGTACTCGTTTCATCACGCTGCCTAAACCAGCTTTACGTACACTACGATCAACCGTACTTAGAATAAACTGCTTTCCTTGTGGCCGATCAGGTAATGAACGTCCTCCACGCAGTTGTCTTACTTCAGCCGCAGCAGAATGCATCCACTCAAGCGTAGCTGTTGCAGTAGCGACATTTTTTTTATTTTTCGCATAATTGCTGCTGATGGGGTCTAAAATAATCAAATAAATCATAAAAACCGCTACAACAGAAGCAGCAACCTGAACCATAGTACGTTCACGTTGGGTTAAGCTTAAAAACCAGTCTTTCATGAGCCTGCTCCAATAATTTGTAACCGAGCAGTTACCTTTTCTTTTCCGGATGACGCATTTTGAATTTCAACCTGATAACCTTTCTCTTTATTTAGTTGTTCTTTCAATTTGTCTAACGCCTGTAAACTTGAAATTTGTATTTCAAGATTTATACGTCCATCATAATAACGTAATGATTTAATCACCAATCCTTTAGTCCGAGAAAAAATACTCGCGCTATTCGATAACATTTCAGAAAAACTTCGGCCGCTTTGACCTTTACGTTTTTTCAGACTTGTTAGTTTTTGTTGCATTTGTGCTTTTGCATCAATTATTCGACGCGATTTAGGGAATGTCTTTTTATATATTTTTGTTATTTCAGTATTTAACAAATCATTTTGTTTGCTTAATCCAATGTAATCAAAAATAAATAAACCACCTTGCACAACCAACCATACTGAAAACAATATTGTTACTGGCAACCATGTTTTACCTGCCTGCGACCAATCTTTCTTTTTCTTGTACCTACCCTGTAATAAATTAACGTTATTATTTGAACGCTTTTTCACCAGGCATAATAAAGGATGTGATTCACATTGCTCTTCAATAAAATCAATATTCTCTAATAATTTAGTTAATGCTTGATTTTCACCTGAGATTCTGTCGCAGTTAATTAATTTTAACTTTTCATTATTATTTAAAGATTCACCATCCAGGCGAATCGCGCTATCGATAGAAGAAGCAAATTTTACTTTACGGCTATTAAAAAGAACTCTTACACCATCAAAAAACAAGCTGGTATTTTCTGCTAACAATAAATAATCTGCGATCATTGCATCAGCGTAGATGCCTGCGCTTTCAAGCTGATGAATTACAGATTCAAAATAATCCTTATTGATTATCGAAACACTATATTTGTTATCTAAACTGTCAGAATTTGATTTTTTTATAGCAAAATGAAGTTTATCAACATCATCAATTACACTATCTTCAAGAACATAAGGTACTGCTTGCTGAATACGTTGAACATTCTTTCCTGGAACTTCGGCAGTTAAAAACAAAACATCTTCACCAGGTATAATGATAGTAATATATTTTTGTGCTGCTGCTATTGCCGCATCACTAAGTAAGCCATGAGCTAATTTTAATTTATTATTTACATCTTCATATACCCAGCTTAACGTAATCGATTCCAACGTGGTTGTTTCATTACCTCTGGCAGGCAAAAAAAGAAAAAAAGGTGCGCTCATAAAACACCCCGGCTGCGTTTTAAAATCATAACGTTACCATCAGTTTCACGCTGAAGAATGGTTGTGTACTCCACAGAGATCCGTTCTATTTGCGCTGTTGAATTCAACTGAAAATATTGACTGCTCACGCTTAACCCTTCACTTTTAACTTTTTTCTGTTTTAATAATGGATGCTGTAAAAAGTCTTCTACTTTTTTATGAGCTTCTTTATTGCGATCTTCAACCAGACTCTTCGCATCTTCAAGTGTAATATCTTTTACTATACTGCTTAATACCTCTGCGGAGGCGGTGTTGACATTAATTTCTGTCTCTGACTTTAACACACAAACAAACGGGCGTAATTTCTCATACGCTTCAAAATCAACACCTTTTATTAACAATAATTCACTCACATCGTCCATCGGCTGATTAGCCGTGCGATAAGCAGGTGATGAATTCAAATATTCATTATCTTCTGCACCAGAAAAACTTGTTTGTTCATTCGAGTCCACCCAATCAACAATCATCGCAACCATATCTTCATTCAATTCAATATTACGTAATAATCGTTTAAAACGCTCAACATAAAGTTTATTGGGTTTACCATTTTGCACCAGGTTATTAAGGTTGAAGCGTGCCTGTAAATCTTCTATCTGCCCACTCATTTGGCCGCCTTCGATAGGCAAAGGTGGTAATACCCTGGCCCAGTCATCGTCTAAACTGTCTATTTTATTATCATCGAAATCGCGTTTAAGAATTTGTTTTGCCCAGGATTCCGCACCCAATACATACTGATAGGCTTGCTCAAAATTAAATACATTCGCACTTCGATGAATATCCAGTTGTTGTCTGGATGACATAGAAACAGCGAGAATAGTGGCTAATGCAAGAATTAACATCACTGTGATGAGAGCAACACCGCGTTCTTGATATTTTAA
>CAZSCK010000030.1:5441-6807 GCA_964605385.1 uncultured Thioalkalispiraceae bacterium | reverse complement strand
ACGAGTAACTCTAATAAAGTGAAGCCGCGTTTTAAATTTACATTTTTCACGGCACTGCACTTTTAGTATTTCGTTTCCCAGTAAACGCGATAAAGCGCACAACCGGCTCTCCATCTTCATTGGCGCGGTTTACTTCAATATCCAGGCGGCGTAGATCTTTGTCAGGTGTATTAGATACTTTTAATTTCCAATCCCATTCCTGGTTTGCCATAAATTCATGGCCTGTTGATGTTCCTGTATTCGGCCATTTATCCAATTGCACTTCATTCGCTTTATTATTCGCCACCCACAAAGCAATTGTTTTATCTTTTAAATACCCTAGTTGTGATGCCTGGCTTCCTGCTACTTTAATCACTGTGCCTAAACCCATCGTAAGAACAGCAAGCGCAACCAGTACTTCTAATAAAGTGAAGGCTTTTTGTTTATAACTATTTCCAAATATTTGAAATTGCATAAATTTCACCATTGCCCCGCTAATACAGAAGCGAGTACAAAACATAGGATATGGAATTGGTGTTGCCAAATAAAGACCGTCTGCCGCAAGGCAAGAATTGTTCCCGACAATTCTTTTGCATGTCCGCCATCCTTGGCGGCCAGACCGGCAGTCGAGCAGCCAAGGATGGCATTTGCGCGTCTTGATTTGGCAACACCAGCTTCATAGCCGGCTTGCCTCGCATTATCTCAAACGGACAACTGTTGATAATTTTTCCTTTACTAATCAATCTCAATCCCCTTATTCATTTACACGCTCAAGTTTAAGCTTGCCATTAAACTGACCAACCAAACGATAATAAGGGTGAGGTATATCCTTTACATTAATTTTCATTTCAAACGGTGTTTGTTCTCCGCTTGATAAAAAATACAATCGTAATAGTTTTTGTTTTTCTGACTCGAATATTTTAGATTGCGTTTCAGTATCTACTCTAAACTCTAACTCATCCTTTATTGAACGAGCATGAAATATTCTACCTGTTAAAGGAATCCATTTTTTATCTTTATATTCAAGAAACATATATTCCTGTTTGTTTATTTCCATCGCTATTTCTTTTGCCTGGATAATAGATTCTTCACGCACCAACTTTATTAACGCATGTAAACGTTTAGCTTCTTCTTCCATTTTTCGTTCAGCACTGCCTGAGCCCATCGACAGAACAGCAAAACTTGTAACAATACCAAGTAAAACAATTACAACTAATAATTCAATTAAAGTGAAACCTTTATTTTTAATAAGCAACATTAATTTAAATCAAACTTATTTAACCAGTTGATTAAGGTCAAGCACAGGTAACAAAATAGCCAGTACAATAATTAAGACTACACCGCCCATCGCCACAATCAATAAAGGCTCTAATAAGCCCATTAACAT
>CAZSCK010000030.1:0-5341 GCA_964605385.1 uncultured Thioalkalispiraceae bacterium | reverse complement strand
TGTTGGCCTGTGTCTGAAAAAACTTTTACCACTTCAGGCACAACGTAAGTTAATAAGCCGCTAACCACAAGAATCGACATCACGGTTAATATAACGGGATAGATGAGAGCAAGTTTCAAACGTTGTTGTAGTTGCTGGCGTTGTTCGGTGTAATCAGCCAAACGTTCTAACACAACATCTAAATGTCCCGACTGCTCACCTGCGGCGACAGTTGCACAATACATTTCAGAAAAAATATGCGGGTAATCGCGTAAACCATCAGCCAGGGTATGACCTTCGAGTATTTTAGCTCTAACACCTAAAAGAAGTTTTTTTACTTTAGGTTTTATGCTTTGACGTGCGACCGTTGCGGTAGCTTCGTCTAACGGTATACCGGATCGCGCCAAGGTAGCAAGTTGACGAGTCATTAAAGCAAGTTCAGTAGTACTAATACGTTGGTTTAAAACAAAGATATTATGTTTTTCGTTGCCAGTTTGTTTTTTAACCTCAGTAACCGTTAACGGAACAAGGTTTTGTTCGCGTAACTGTTGCCTGACCAAACGTGCAGAATCACCTTCGACAATGCCTTTTTTCTCGCGACCTTTTTTATCTAATGCAATGTATTCAAAAGCACTCATAACACTTCGCCTTAATCTTCACGAGTAACACGTAATACTTCTTCAAGCGATGTTTCACCGGCGAGAATGCGTCGAATACCATCAGCACGAATGCTTGGTGAATGTTGTCGAACATATTTTTCCAACTCATGTTCACCACTACCATCATGAATTAATTTTTTAAGTTCATCATCCACTTCAATTAATTCATAAATACCGGTGCGCCCTTCATAACCTGATTGGTTACACTTTTCGCAGCCATTGGGTAAATATAAAGTTGGTGGATTGTCACCCGGTATACCCAATAACTTGCACTCACTCTCATCCGGTTGATATGGCGTTCTACATTCTTTACATAATATTCGTACCAAACGTTGTGCAAGTACACCTATTAAGCTGGATGAAAGAAGGAAGGGTTCTACGCCCATATCACGCAAACGTGTAATGGCACCCACGGCAGTATTGGTATGTAAGGTTGAGAAAACAGTATGTCCTGTTAAACTCGCTTGCACTGCAATTTGTACCGTTTCTAAATCACGAATTTCACCGACCATCACCACATCAGGATCCTGACGTAAGATGGCGCGTAAACCTCGCGCAAAAGTCATATCAACTTTGGCATTTACCTGCGTCTGCCCAATACCATCAATATAATATTCAATAGGATCTTCTACCGTGACAATATTAAGATCAGTATTATTAACACGACCTAGCGCAGCATATAAGGTTGTCGTTTTACCTGAACCGGTTGGTCCAGTCACTAAAATAATTCCGTGTGGACGATGCACCATTTCATCCATGCGTTTTAAGGTCTCGTTATCCATGCCTAGATTCTGTAAATCCAGTCGCCCCGCCTGCTTATCTAAAATACGCAAGACCACGCGTTCACCATGACCCGATGGCATTGTTGAAACTCGCACATCAACGGCACGACCTGCGATACGTAATGAGATACGTCCATCCTGAGGTAAACGTTTTTCTGCTATATCCAACTTTGCCATTACTTTGATACGTGATGCAATTAAGGGGGCCAGAGCACGTGGAGGTTGCATTACTTCCTGCAGAACACCATCGACGCGCATTCGAATTAATAAACGATTTTCAAAAGGTTCAATATGAATATCTGAGGCATTTTGTTTAACTGCGCGCGCAAGCAAAACATTTATTAAGCGAATGATCGGCGCATCATCTTCAGCGTCCAGTAAATCTTCGGGCTCAGGCAAAGCTTCAGCAACACCGGATAAATCAAGCTCATCGTCAAACGACTCAATACCTTTTTGTTGTGATTGATCTTCATAGTATTGCTGCAATAACGCATCAAAGGCATCACCTTCAACAGATTGTGTTTTTATGGTCTTTTGAAAGTAACGTTGAATTTCTAAAAGAATGGGAGGCGCCAATGTTGCCCGGCAAGTCAAAGACAGAGTGTCCATATCACTTTCTTTAATTAGCACACCGAAACGACGTGCAAAGGCAAAAGGCAAGCTATCTACGTCAGCATAACTGGCGCTTTCTAAATTACTGCTTTCCACCATCGGTTGATTCTGACTGCTTGTCATTAACCTGCTCCATCATAGTCGGTGGTACTGCTATTTCTAATGATTTAGTTTTACCGTCTTCTATTTCTACTGCTTCACTATAAGGTAATGGTAATTTCAAGAACTGTTTGTTTTCAGCGAGTAACGGTGAGTCTTCTTCATTTGCCAAACTCAAACCATCTTCACGTAACTTTAATTGTTTGGCACGAATAAAGTTATATTTATCACCCGTGTATGCTGCCGTAATTGCCGCATCTTTCAGAATCGTGGGCTGTAAAAAAACCATCAAATTTGTTTTAACTAATTCTGTTTTGTTATAACGAAAGAACCAGCCTAATAAAGGTATATCACCCAAACCAGGAACTCGCTGTTCTGATTCACTGAGTTTTTCTTCAATAAGCCCACCTAGGACAATCATCTGCCCATCATTAACCACAACATTGGTTTTGATTGAACGTTTATTGGTAATGATATCTACACCCTGTGTACTTGGGCTGACTGTTGAAACTTCTTGCTCAACTTTGAGTTTAATCGCATCACCTTCATTAATCTGCGGTGTAATTCTTAAGGTTAAACCAACATCTTCACGTTGTACTGTTTGAAATGGGTTAGATGGTGTACTACCACCGCTACCGGTACCGGAAAAGGAACCGGTAACAAATGGTACATTTTGACCAACTACAATTTCTGCCTCTTCATTATCTAAAGTTAAAAGTGAAGGTGTTGAAAGAATATTTGATTTGCCATCTGAATTTAATGCTCGAATTAAAGCACCAATTGGATTAGCAGCATCAGGATCCCCTACTGCCAGGTTTAAACCATCTCCTAAAGAAGGGGGTGAACTAAGTAAACCGGTAATGCCAGTACCAATACTGAAATTTACCACGCTGGCATAACCACTATCCCTGGAGCCTGCCGCCCACTGAATACCAAACTCTTGAGCCGAATTTGTAAAGACTTCGGCAATGACTGCTTCAACTAATACTTGAGCTCGACGTATATCAAGACGGCGAATCACTGAGCGTAAAGATCTAAATACATCAGGTGGAGCAGTGATCACTAAAGCATTGGTATTTTCGTCTGCCTGGATACTAATGTTGCTTGCCGCGGCACCGGCTTTTTTACCTTTTGCTTTACTAACGCTTTTACTTACACCTGTTAACACAGGGACTAAATCTTTGGCGACAGCATTACGCAAGTACACCACCTGAGTGGCTCCCCCCACATCAACAGGCGTATCTAAATGAGCAATTAAAGCTTTCACTCTTAACCGCGACGCTTTGTTACCACCCAATAAAATACTATTGGTTCTGTCATCGGCAATAATATTGTTTTTCTTTTTCTTTTGATCCTGAGATGAAAGCTGTTGAATGATACGGACCACTTCACTTGCCGAGGCATTTTGTAATATCACCACTTCAATGTCATCACCCGTTGCTTGATCAATGCTATGAATAATTACCTTTAAACGACGAATATTCGCTGCTGAATCTGAAATAACTAAAACGTTTGAACCCGGGTAAGCTGCTAAGTGCCCACGCTGAGGAACCAGGGGTCTTAAAATAGGAACAAGCTGTGCAGCGTCTACATTTTTAATTTCTAAAACTTGGGTAATAAACTCATCACTAAAAGGTATGGATTTTTTACCTGTAGAAATCGCATCTTGCTTCGCGTTAACTTCGGGAACAATCTTGGTAACATTCTTGCCTGGAATCGCGGCAAAACCATGTACCTTTAAAACGGAAAGGAAAACCTGATAAATCTCAGATGATTTTAAAGCTCGATGTGATATGACAGTTACTTTACCCTTCACCCGGGGATCAACAATAAAGTTACGCCCGGTCATTTCTGAAACTGCGGAAATTACTGCGTTAATATCAGTCGCATTAAAATTAAGCGTAACTTTAGTGCCAGCAGAAGGTTTGGCTGCATTCACCGGAGCCGAAATAAAAATAAAAGCCACAAACAAGCTCGCAATAAAAAATTGCCATGATTGTTTAAAATTTAACTTCGCATCCTGCCGCATACCCTAACCTTACTATTCTTATTTATATATACTGAAACTTAGCGAATAATCTTACACTAAAAATCTGCTAAAAACCCTTATATTGTTCACGTAAGACCTTGAAAAATCAATAAATCATGCTGATTTGTTCCCTCCCCTTTAAGGGGAGGGCTAGGGTGGGGTGAATTAAAGCTATTTCATCCCCCTTGCTCCTCCCTAAGAGGAGGGGGAATAAATTCTATCTCTTAATTACAGAGAAACAACATTGCACCAAAAACCCAGTTAATAGCTATTAGAAATTAAGTTGAATAGTCTGCAGCTGACCGTTTCGCTCAACGGTCAATTCCAGCGATTGTTGATCCGACAAGCTACTCATTAAACCGTACAGCGTCGCTGGATCACTTAAAGACTGTCCGTTCACAGCCGTTATAATATCTGTTTTACGCAGGTTTAATGCTTGCATCAATTTCTGATCATTATGTGCCAAAGTATAGCCTTGCACTTCTCCGTTTTTCATCACAGGATTAATGCGAATCTGTTGCCAGATTTTTGCAGGATCTTTTAACAAGGTATCACGCATTTCTCGTAAGCGTTTAGACTGGCTTTGATTTGAAGTAACACTAGCTGACGAACGTCCCTTGTATGTTGCAGTCGGACTATAAAAAGCCTTACTGTCCACTTTAGGCTTCGGTAAACGTAATGTTTCTAACTTGCCGTTGCGTTTCAAAATAACTCGATCAGCATAAACCGCGTGTAATAACACCCCCCCCGTTACCTTATCCCCAATATGATAGGTTTTATCCTTACCTTTACTGCTAGAGATAATCGCCAAAGCTTCACTTGCATTTGAAGAAGCAAAAACACCTTTTAAATCTAAACGTAACCGAGTTTCAGGCGCATCAATCACTTTTTGTTGCACAACGGCTTGTGTCTTAGCGTCGCCAAATAAATGGTATGTTCCCACATTATCCAAACTTGAACTTACTGCCGCAGTATTAACACGCACCGCCGAAGGCTTAACCATATAAGAAGTCGATTTTTGAGCTGGAGTAAAAATCTCCCAGGTCAATTTCGCAAAGGTTTGCGTTATCAATATAATGAGGAGAATAAAAACAAACCGAGGCAAATGCTTGTTTGCTTTAAGTTTAATTTCAGTCCAGGGCAGTTTCTGCCAATAGGTTGTTATTTGTGATTTATTCATA
>CAZSCK010000029.1:0-30899 GCA_964605385.1 uncultured Thioalkalispiraceae bacterium | reverse complement strand
TGGATGTATGCAAAACGTACTTGGGCTATGCGCAAACGTAATTTATTACTTGCCGCAGCTTCCCGCGGAGACACTTACAGTGCTGCCGATCTACGACGAGGTGAAGAAGGTATTGTCTTAACCGTAATTGGTGATGAAACCTTACGCCAGCGTCTTGCCTCAATGGGTGTGATGGCGGGGACCGTCATTGCAACACCATCAACATCTGTTTTTGGTGACCCGCGTACTTACATGGTTCGGGGTTATCAACTCTGCATGCGTACCACTGAAGCGGCAATGATATTATTACAAACAGATGAGCAAACGATGCATCAACTACAGGAATCATCTGAAAGTTGTCCTGTAGTCGAAGCAGAAAAGAAGAACGAGTAAGCCTGATGAAAATTTCACTCCACTGATACATCGTGATCAATAGAGAGAATACTAAAATTAATACTCTTCTTCAGGAATCGGCCAGACTCCACCAGCTAGCTGAACAAAAAACTCTTCATAGATATAGGGTAAATCCATTAATTTACCAAAGCTGTGTTTACCAAACATACGTAAGTCCGGGAAATTAATTGCTAAACGAAAGTGTGGATGCATAATAATTACTCGCTTATCAATCACCATCAGTTCATAAGGCAAATGTGCACTACGACGTAATTCTTTATTGTCAATAATATCCATAACAAAACTATCGTTTAAAAACTTCTGATCATTTTTATCATTTTTCAAACTAATACCAAAAACAGACTGCTTTTTACCCGGGATATCAATGCGGTACACCTTTTTCATATCTTTTAAACTTCTTTTAAAACCTGCCTCAACAAATTTTAAAGCCGCCTTATGTGACTTATATTCAGCCAGATCCATGAAACCATTAAATCCCTCTAAACCAAAGGCATAGTTGTAATCTCCTAATTCATTCGCAGGAATACCTTTGCCACCAAAATCTTTTACATAGCCTAATGTTTTTGCCAGCTTTTGTCGCGTAGAGCTCAGGTAGTTTTTCATGCTGTAGGCAATCGCCATGTAAGTCGGATTATTATGAGCAACTTGCACATCTCTCTTCACCTGCGTAACAGAAACGCGTATTGCTGCACCAAAACCACCAAACTTGCTTTTTGCAGCTGTTTTTAACAAAATGGAATTTGTCACAATAAAAATCTTAATGGTTTTATTCGGCGCATACGTTCCAACAACTTTAAAACCAGCTCTGGTAAGTTGCCTTTTAACTTTTTCTGAAACCTGGGTTAGTGTTGAATTTTTATATATTTTAGCCAGGGTAAAAGGCTTAAGGAGTACATTTGAATCGGCTGAATTTGCTGGAGCAGAAAAAAACAACAAACTCATAAAAAGAAAAGAAATTATTTTAATAAATGTATTGCTCATAATTAAGGAACCTTATAACGAAAATTAATGCGGGCATTTTGCACTAAACTATAGGGCCTGATATGTACCTTTCGTTACATAACAGCCAAAAAAGCAATATTTATTTTATTGAGTATTCCAATACTAAAAAAACTAACACTAAATCCCTAAAAATCAAGGTTTTATAGCCTTTTGAACAAACCACACCAAGGCAAAACCAGTAATGATAATAGGAATCGTTAATATCTGCCCCTGAGTTAACCAGCCCCAGGCGATATAACCGAGGTGTGCATCAGGTACCCGTACAAATTCAATCATAAACCTGAAGATACCGTAACCGATAAAAAACACAGCAATAGTAGACATTCTTGCTCGCTGTTTTGCACTGAACCACCACAAAATAATAAATAAAACTAAACCTTCAAGAATAGCTTCATACAGAGGATTAGGATGACGTGTTAAATTATCCGCAGCAGGAAAAATCATTCCCCAGGGTAAGTCGGTAGGTTTGCCCCAAAGTTCACCATTTATAAAGTTACCGATTCGACCAAAACCCAAACCGAGTGGAATTAAAGGTGCACCGAAATCCAGAATATTAAAATAACCTTTTTTATATTTACGGTTAAATAAAAACATAGCGACTAATACGCCAAGCAAGCCACCATGAAAAGACATGCCGCCTTGCCATACCTGAAAGAGCATAATGGGATTGCTAATAAAATCAGAAAAAGAATAAAACAATACGTAACCAATACGGCCACCCAGAATAACGCCCATGCCACCAAAAAATAACAAGTCATCAATTTGCTGGTAATTCCAGTCTTTATATTGTCGTTTTGTTTGTAGCCGCGCCAGAAGAAATGCACTAACAAACGCCATAACATACATCAAACCATACCAGTGTATTCCCCAGCCAAAAATTGAAATTGCAACAGGATCAAAATCAACGATCATTTCTTTGCTCCATTTTTTATATGACAAACAAATGATTTCAAATAATCCGTTTCCTTCATTGCCGGATGTATGGGATGATCAGGACCCTGGTGACCCTGTTCAAGTACCTGGCAGTCGACGTTAGCCAGATAAGATGCTTGACGAATTTCATTAAGTAGCTGCTCATGTGCAAGATGATAAGAGCATGATGCTGAAACTAAAACCCCTTCATTCTTAATTAAGTTCATTGCTAAACGATTGATACGACGATAAGCAAGACTACCTTCTTTTAAATCTTTTCGGCGTTTTACAAATGCGGGGGGATCTAAAATCACTACATCAAATTTAGCTTTATCCTCTACTAAAGATTTTAATATATCAAAAGCATCACCTTCCATAGTATTAAAATATTTTTCACGGTTATTTAATGCTGCACTTTGCTGTGCCAAACCTAAAGCAAACCCGGAACTGTCTACACAAGTTACTTCTTTGGCACCTGCTTGTAATGCTTGCACACCCCAGCCACCAACATAACTAAAAACATCCAGGACACGTTTATCTTTTACATATTGCTGTGTACGTAAACGATTTAAACGATGATCGTAAAACCATCCTGTCTTTTGCCCCTGCTCTAATGAGGTAACAAAACGTGTATTGTTTTCTTCCAGCTCTACAAGCTCAGGTAGTTCACCTAAAATGGTTTTTCTATAACGTTCCAGTCCTTCAAGATCTCGAGAAGCACTATCATTACGTAACAATATAGTTTTTGGATTGATTACTTCAGATAAGGCTTCAACAATATCGTCTTGAATATTATTCATGCCCGCAGTAGTAACTTGCACAACTAAAATATCATGATAACGGTCAACCACTAAACCCGGTAATGCATCGCTCTCACCAAAAATCAAACGGTAACACGGCACAGAAAAAATCTTTTCACGTAAGCTTAATGCTTCCTGAATTTTTTTCATTAAAACATTTAATGTTAACGTTTGTTTTTCAAAACGACTGACTAGACGTGCGCAAATTAAAGTATTGGGGTTAACATATGCCGTGCCTAAAACCCGGCCGCGACTATTCGTTACATGACACCATTGTCCAGCGGAAAATTCTTTTAATGGCGTTTGTTTTGTGTCAACTTCATTACTATAAACCCAGAGATGACCTGCTCGTAATCGACGGTCTTCGTTTTTTTTCAATCGTAATTCGGGTAAAGACATAAAATTCAACCATAATTTAATAAAGAGAAATGTAAAACGAAGTTTACACCTAATACTGTACAGATAGTATATCCAATAAAAAAGGACTAAAAATAGCCCTGCAAACACACATATTTCCTTATATTATTTTGCACCTAGAAAATATGCATCAATAACAGAAGCAATCCATCCCAGAATAAGTAACACTAATAATATATTCAGAGATGAATCATCAGAAAACCCAACCAGCTCCGAAGTTTTATTCGAGATAGATTCTATATCCAGCGCAACACCACTCGCCTGCATTTTTTCAACAATACTCGCAGCTTGCTGTATAATTTCACTTATAATCAAATATAGAAAAACACAAATTACAAAAATTATAAGCCAGCCGCGCTTTTTATAACCAATTGATAATTGCCCTACACCAGGAAAAATCAACCCGGACAAGAGTGCCGCTTTAACCGATTTATTCATAATTTAATTATCCTGTAAATGCATTGTCTGAGTTTAGATAATCAATTTCATCCTGGGAAGATTCTCGTTGCAATATTTTGTTTCTGTGAGGAAAACGTCCAAATTTTTTCACTATATCTCGATGATGTTTTGCAAACCTCAAGTTTTCTACCCGGTTCGCTTGTTCAAATAATTTAACTGAAAGATTTTGATCATCAATATTTTCACTGTGCATTAAGGGCATATATAAAAATGACAGTTTTTCTTTTTCAATGCTTTTATCGAATTCCAGTCCAATTGCTTTTTTAGCTATCTTGATCGCCATAGATTCAGAACTAAAACTTTTTACTTCACCGCGGAACATGTTTAAGGGAAATTGATCTAAAATAATTGCTAAGGCAAGACAACCTGTAGCACTTTCACTCCATGTTGCATACTCACCTCGAAGCGCTTCGAGCCAAATATTTTCGTAGTTAGATTTTATTTCCTGATCAAATTCTGGCGATGAATTAAACCATTGCGATTTAATTTTTTCTGAATACCAATATTCTAATATCGATTCTGCTGTTACAGGTACACTCATCACAATTACTCACATAAAAAATCTCGCAGATGCGTAATGCTATTCAGTTAAGGGATGTAGGTTCGAATAACATTCTTAACTGAATAGCATTACACACCTGCAGACTTTCATTTTAATATTTAAAATGAACTTCCAAAATTTTCTTTGTACCTGTTTTTAAACTCATCCATAGTAAATGCATGATTTTGAGTACCACTCGACTCTATTTTTATTGCTCCCATTAATGATGCAATACGTCCGGTTGTCTCCCAATCTAAATCATTCAAAATACCGTAAAGAAGTCCTGCACGGAAAGCATCACCACAACCCGTTGGATCATTTAAACCGCTCACTTTACAAACGGGGATTTCATGACGATGCCCCTTGCTATAAATATGAGAACCTTTACCACCACGGGTAATAATTAAAGCATCCACCATTTCAGCAATTTCATTAGGTGACTTACCGGTACGCTCTTCAAAAAGTTGAGCTTCATAATCGTTCAATGCAATCCATGTTGCTTTTTCAGCAAAAGCGATAAGATCATCACCATTAAACATTGGTAAACCCTGGCCTGGATCGAATATAAAAGGAATCCCCGCTTCTGCAAAGTGTTCTGCGTGTTGCAACATTCCGTCACGTCCATCAGGAGCAACAATACCTACTTTTACACCTTCGGTTTTTAATACACTGTTTTCATGTGAAAGACTCATTGCACCCGGGTGGAAAGCAGTGATCTGATTATCATCTTGATCCGTTGTAATAAATGCTTGTCCCGTATATAAATCAACTTCTTTTAAATACTTACGACTAATACCAAACTTATCCATCCAATCTGCATAGGGCGCAAAATCTGTACCCACAGTACCCATTGGTAATGGTTCTTCACCTAACAACTTAAGATTAAACGCGATATTACCAGCACAACCACCAAACTCTCTGCGCATTTCCGGCACTAAAAAAGAAACATTTAAAATATGAACTTGTTCAGGAAGAATATGATTTTTAAATTTATCGTGAAACACCATAATAGTGTCATAAGCAAATGAACCACAGATTAATGCTGACATAGTTAACTCCGAATTATATATAAATTTTAACTTAAAAATTTTGGTATAAGGATGATAGCCCATATGACTATCACATTTATGAGCGCAGTCATTACTGCTGCTGCTCCGAGATCTTTTGCGCGTCCTGATAACTCATGATGTTCATCACTCACACGATCAACAATAGCTTCAATGCCAGAATTTAATAACTCTGTTATTAGCACAAGAAACAAACTACCGAGAAGGATAGCAAGCTCAACACTTGTCTCTGCAAAATAAATAGCAACAGGTGTTAAAATAACTCCTAAGAATAATTCTTCTCTAAAAGCCGCTTCATTTTGATAACCCGCTTTATAGCCTAACCATGAATAACCAAAAGCATCAAAAAGCCGACTAAACCCAGTTTTCCCTGGTTTTGCCATTTCTATTATCCTTAATAATTTATTATTTTTACTTATATTGTCATTGCGAGCCATGTGTTTTATAGCGTGGCAATCTCAATAACAGAGAATACCATCATGAGATTGCCGCAGTCATGTTTATTCCTTCGCAATGACAAGAATAAATTAATATTTATTAACTTTCAGCAGACCAGGTTAAATCCAGCTCTTTAGCTGCCTTAACATCATCCAATCGTCTAACCGGTAATGTATACGGTGCACCTTTCACTTTTTCTGCGTCAGTTTCGGCTTCTTTTTGGATTTCAACCATTGCGGCAATAAATCCATCAAGTGCATCTTGTGCTTCTGTTTCGGTGGGTTCAATTAAGAAACATTCAGGAACCAATAATGGGAAGTATGTTGTTGGTGCATGGAAACCATAATCTAATAAACGTTTGGCAAAATCCATTGCGTTTACGTTAAGATCTTTGGCTTGCTTCTTCAAGGTCACAATAAATTCATGCGTTGCTATACGATTAGGGAAGGCAAGTTCGAAACCGGCTTTCTCTAATTCTTTCATCATGTAATTGGCATTCAATGTTGCGTACTCTGCAACACGCGTCATACCTTCACGACCTAATAAACGTGCATAAATATAAGCACGTAAAAGCACACCGGAGTTACCCATGTATGCTGATAAACGACCAATACTCTGCGCATTATCTTTTTCAGTGATAACACGATACTCATCGTTATCTTTCACTACCATCGGTACAGGTAAGTAAGGAATCAAACGTTCACTTACGCCAACAGGTCCTGCACCTGGACCACCACCACCATGTGGTGTTGAGAATGTTTTATGTAAATTCATATGAATAACATCAAAGCCCATGTCACCCGGTTTTACTTTTCCTAAAATAGCATTCAAGTTCGCACCATCATAATAAAGTAGACCACCAGCTTTATGTACGATATCAGCGATTTCTTTAATGCGACGTTCAAACACACCCAGTGTTGATGGGTTGGTTAACATGATGCCCGCAGTATGTGGGCCAACCGCTTCTTTTAATGCTTCGATGTCAACATCGCCATCACTGTTGGTTGGAATTTCACGTACTTTAAAGTTACACATGGTTGCCGTTGCAGGGTTTGTTCCATGCGCAGCATCCGGGACTAAAATTTCGGTACGTTCTGGATCACCTTTACCGCCATTCGCTGCATCGTGATAAGCACGAATCATCGCGATACCGGCAAACTCACCTTGTGCACCGGCCATAGGAGATAAAGAAACCTCTTTCATGCCTGTTACGTCTTTTAAAATTTCTTGTAAGTCATACATGCAACCTAAGAAACCCTGGCTCATGTTTGCAGGACTTTCCGGATGACGGTTTAAAAACCCAGGAAGCATTGCTAAGGTATTACATGCACGCGGGTTGTATTTCATTGTGCATGAACCCAGCGGATAAAAATGTGTATCAATAGAAAAGTTTTTTGTTGATAACTTTGTGTAATGACGTACCGCTTGCATTTCAGATACTTCTGGCAATAAAGGTTTATCGCTGCGTAAAAATTCACTGGGAATATCAGTTACAGCATTTACATTAGCTGGCTGCTGAGCTGTATTTAATCGGCCAGCTTTTGATTGTTCAAAAATTAACATATTTTATTTTCCTTAAGCCAACTTGATTTATGACACCACGGGTTTAATTGAGCATTTTTTAGACGATGAATTTTCAGTCATCTCACACACTAAATCTGCATAGGTTTGTAAGTCCGCTTCGGTTTTCGTTTCCGTTGCACAAACTAACATGACATTACCTAACTCAGGATAGTCTTCACTCATCTCAACACCCGCTAAAATGCTACGTTCAGACATTTCTTTCATAAGCTCTTCCGTCGGTAATTCAAACTGCATCACCGACTCATGAAAAACAGGACGATTAAATAAACGACGCGTATTGCCTGTGGCTTCTAATTTTTTCACAAGATTTTCGGTATTGTTATGGCTGGCTTGTGCAACCTTGGTTAAACCATCAGGACCAACCAGTGACATATAAATGGTTGCTGCAGTGACCAATAAACCCTGGTTAGTACAAATGTTTGAGGTCGCTTTAGAGCGGCGAATATGTTGTTCACGCGCTTGTAAGGTAAGTGTAAAACCTTCTTTACCATCTAAATCAACCGTACGACCAATAATACGACCCGGCATTTGACGAACATATTTTTCACGGCACGCCATGAAACCAAAATAAGGACCACCTGATGATAGCGGCGCACCTAAAGGCTGGCCTTCACCACAAGTAACATCAGCGCCGTTCTCACCCCAACTACCAGGTGCTTTTAATAGTGCGAGTGAAGTTGGATTAACAACCGCAACCACTAATGCTTTATGTTCATGCGCCCAATCTGTTAATGCATCAATATCTTCCAGCACACCAAAGTAATTAGGTTGTGGAATAACGAGTGCAGCGAAGTCACCGGGATCTTTAGGTAAGCTATCAACTCGAATGTGACCGCCTTCCATATCAAAGTCTAACTCTTCAAAGGTAATTCCCTGGCCTTTACAAATATTATGCGCAACCTTACGATACTGCGGGTTAACCGTACGCGGCATTAAAATACGTTTTGATTTTGATTTACGATTCGCACGAATAGCCATTAACACCGCTTCGGCGAGTGCAGATGCACCATCATATAAAGAGGCATTAGAAATATCCATGCCTGTTAGACTTGCCATCATGGTTTGATATTCATAAAGCAGTTGCAACGTGCCCTGGCTCGCTTCTGCTTGATAAGGTGTATAAGCAGAATAAAATTCACCCCGCGTAGTAATTTCCCATACCGCTGCGGGAATATGATGCTCATATGCACCTGCACCTGCGAAACATAAAGTACGAGAATCTTTTGCTGCATGCTCATGCATGATGCGAGAAATCTCCATCTCGCTCACGCCAGCAGGAACATTCGTTAAACCTTCTGCACGTAACTCAGCAGGGATTTCATCAAATAAATCTTCAATACTGTCCACGCCAATCGCGGCAAGCATTGATTTAACATCTTCTTCAGTATGCGGAATAAATGGCATTGCTTTTACACCTTAAGCTTTATGTTATTAAACGATAATTAACGTTTATGTAATATTTATTATATTCCGGTCACGGAACGAAGAGACTCAAATCAAGACTCGCAAGAGCTTACCATCCTTCGGCAACTGCTCCTGCGTTACTCTACCTTCGCACATCCCTGTGCTCGTGGCTGCTCGACTGCCGCGTCCTGCGGCAGACGGTCTTTATTTGAGTCTCTTCATTCCATTCCCTAGTTTGGTAGTCGCTTCATGACTTGCGATGAAACAAATACTTATTATCTTTTGTAGGTCGGTCTTCAGGCCGACAGGTTCGAGTGAATAATTTAAGTAAACAGACAATTTATCTCGTGCCGTCGGCCTGAAGACCGACCTACATATGTTGCTCCGCAACATATAATTATTAATTCAATTAAGCTGCGCTGACAAGGCAAATACTTTTTTAAAAAGCTGAGCGTACAATAAGTACGTGAGTATTTTTAAATAAAGTATTTAACGCCGCTCAGCGTAGCTTAAGTGGATTAATGAGAGTCTTCGGCGACGATTTCTGCGTAGTCTTCTGCACTCATTAGTTCGTCGAACGCCCCTTCATCCTCTGGCTTCAACTTGAAGATCCAACCATCACCAAAAGCATCATGATTAATAGTTTCAGGAGCATCAGCTAATACTTCATTGCCTGCGATCACTTCACCATCAATAGGACAGTAAACATCGGATGCTGCTTTTACTGATTCGATAACCGCACAGTCATCACCGGCAGAAAAAGTATCTTCTGCTTCCGGTGTTTCTACGAAAACTAAATCACCTAATAAACCTTGTGCGTGATCAGTGATACCAATTGTTAATGTGCCATCTTCTTCACGTTTAACCCACTCATGTGATTTTGTGTAACGTAACTCACTAGGAATATTGCTCATTTTTTTATCCTCTTTGAAACTTCTATAATGTTAATATTTTTAAATATATTTCCTGGATTCCGCTGTGCTGCATCCAGGCTACGTTATGTTCTTTGTTTTTAAATAAAATAACGTATAAAAATTAGTTTACCTATCTATTAAAGAAAAGATTTTCCGTTGCGAACAAATGGCGGCTTAACTACTTTTGCATCTAAAAGTTTTCCACGCATCTCAATTTTACAAGTATCACCTGTTTCAGCAGGTACACGTGCAAAAGCAATTGATTGGCTTAATGTTGGTGAGAAGCTACCACTTGTGACTTCGCCTTCACCTATGCCTTCAACAACCACTTTTTGGTGATTACGAATAACGCCTTTACCTTCTAACACTAAACCGACTAATTTGTTTTTAACACCGGCTTCTTTTTGTTTAGTAATTGCTGCACGACCAATGAAATCACGTTCTTCTGGTTTCCATGCAACTGTCCAGTTTAAACCCGCTTCTAATGGTGAAATGGTTTCATCCATATCACTACCGTATAAATTCATGCCTGCTTCTAAACGCAACGTATCACGTGCGCCTAGCCCACATGGCTTAACACCTTCTTCAAGTAAACGAGACCATAATGCAGACGCATCTTTTTCTGGCACCATAATTTCATAGCCGTCTTCACCGGTATAACCAGTGCGGGCTACTGATAAATCGTTATAATCACGAATAAAAAAAGGTGCCATGTCATTGAGTTTTTCTTCAGCATCTTCACCTAGTGCTTTGTGAGCTTTAGCACGCGCATTAGGGCCTTGTACTGCGATCATCACATAGTCATCACGTTCAATAATATCTACACCAAACTCAGCGGCTTGTTTATTGATCCACGCTAAATCTTTTTCACGGGTTGATGCATTAACAACGGTTCGATAAAACGTATCGTTGATGTAATAAGTAATCAAATCATCAATCACGCCACCCTCTTCATTAAGCATGCAAGAGTAAAGTGCTTTACCGGCATCCTTTAATTTCGCAACATCATTAGCGAATAACTTTTGTAAAAAGGCTTTAACGTTATCGCCTTTCATATCAACAATGGTCATGTGCGAAACATCAAACATACCGGCATCTTGTCGAATAAAATGATGCTCATCAATTTGTGAACCATAATTGATCGGCATATCCCAACCGCCAAAATCAACCATGCGTGCATTTAATGAAACGTGTAAATCATGTAACGGTGTTGCTTTCATGTTTTTATTCACTTTTTAAATTATGGTTTCTTGTCATTGCGAAGGAACAAAGTGACCGCGGCAATCTCATACTACGGAGTACTTACTTTGAGATTGCCGCGTCAACATCGAAAAATACTTTTTCAATGTTTCCTCGCAATGACGGCTATATTTTTACTTTTGTTCTTACTTAAATCTATTTCTGAATTTCTTCTGCATGATACGAAGAACGTACCATTGGCCCCGACTTCGCCCAAGTAAAACCCAAGCCCTTAGCAATTTTTTCATATTCTTCAAACTGTTCCAGCGCAACATATTCTTTAACCGGCAAATGGTAACGTGTGGGACGTAAATACTGTCCCATTGCGATACGTTGTACACCAATACTGCGTAAATCTTTTAATACTTCGGTGACTTGTGCTTCGGTTTCACCCATACCCATCATGATGGCAGACTTGGCCTCAATACCTTCTTGTTGTACAACAAGCTCAAGCATTTTTAATGAACGTTGATAGTCTGAACCTTTGCGCACGGTTTTATAAAAATCAGGAATGGTTTCAACGTTGTGCCCCCAAACCATTTGGGTTTCAACATTCTCATCTTTTACCTGGTTGAGTTGCGACATAATAATTTCAACCGCTTCTTGCTGGCAGCGATTAAAGTCTGGCGTTAATAATTCCAGACCAATGTCCGCTTTGTTTTTTCTTAATGCAGTTATAGTGTCAGCAAAAATTTTTGCGCCACCATCTTTCATATCATCACGGTTTACCGAAGTGAGTACAATGTAATCCAAGCCCATTTCTTTTACTGCAGTTGCTATACGAGTGGGTTCGTCATCATCAAACCAGGTTGGTTTGCCTGTTATAACATTACAAAATGCACAAGCACGGGTACAGGTATCACCAAGCAACATAAACGTCGCTGTGCCGTGTGACCAACACTCACCACGATTTGGACAAGAGGCTTGTTCACATACGGTATTTAAACTATTGGCGTGGATGGCTTTTGCGGTATCAGAGAATTTATTTGAGCCTAAGGGCTGACGGATCCACATTGGCATGCGGCTGGCATTTTTTTCAGCCGAGTGATTGAACACGGGGATTCTTACATTACTGACTGGAGACTTTTTACTCATGTTTGCTCTGTTTACCGGTTCGTTAAATAAAAAAAGGGCGACACCATATCTATAATAAACCGCGATCTGAATATCGCAATTAATATATTTAAATATTGTGTCGCCCCTCTGTCCTTTAACCTGAGAGCTTGAGCCCCTTCGGCGGATTTGATGCCATTTCAGGAATGCTGCGAAGTCAGATCGCTTCACTAAAACTTCTTCAAAACGCTCATGTACTTATGTACATTCCGCTTTTTCATCAATTTTATCTTGCTCTCTAATTTCTCGCTATCCCTGAAAAGGATCATATAATCTCTCTCCAGAGTCGATTCGGAATTTAAAAACCATTCCTTTCCAGTAGTCCTTTTGCCTGAGCGTTTCCGGACGGGTTGCGCCTTCGGCCTCCTCATACTTAATAAGCTGAGAATCTCTCCCACTGGGATTTGAATCGAGAGGGGTATTTTACGCGGGAGCAGGGAACAAAACCAGTAATTTATTAAGGGACAATAGAACTCAATATTCGAGCAATTAACATAAAATAGCCTTATTTCATGCTATTTCCTTTATAAAATTGGCTATTTTAAAAATCGCAGAATATTGAAAATTATTCTCACCGAAAGGATGAAGTTAAATATTTGAGGTTTTTGTGCCTAAAAAATGAAAGGAAAACCTCTCCTTAGTGGACGTGTTTTTTAACCAGGGCACGTAATGCTTCCATTTGCACCTGTTTTGCCAGCGAGCCTAGGGTTAAGCCCTGAATCAGAACTGAAAAAATAACCACAGCATAAGTCACCGCAAGAATAACTTCTCGTTCAATTCCCTGTGGCAAAGAAAGCGCCAGGGCCACTGAAATACCACCACGTAGACCGCCCCAGGTCATTAAACGCACTACACCAGGACTAAATTCACGTACTTTTTTCATCGCTTGAATAGGTATACCGACAGAAATAAAACGAGAAAGTAAAACGATGGGAATAATAGCCAAAGCAGCAAGAAAATATTCTGTGTGATAAACCAGAACCAGGACTTCCAAACCAATCAATAAAAATAAAACCGCATTTAAAATCTCATCAATTAATTCCCAAAAACTATCGAGATGTTCGCGTGTACTACCTGACATAGCGAGAATACGGCCATGATTACCAATTAATAAACCCGCAATAACCATCGCAATGGGGCCGGATACATGAATGGCTGTTGCAAAGGCATAACCGCCCATCACCAAAGCCAGTGTTAATAAGACTTCAACCTGGTAATTATTCACCGAGCGCAACATATAAAAACAAAGTCCGCCAATAATCAAACCATATACTGCACCGCCAATGGCTTCCTGAGCAAAGAGTATACCGATAGAAGATACTGTAGCCTCACCCTGCCCTGTCGCAATACCAAGCAGGACTAAAAAAACAACCACCGCGACACCATCATTAAAGAGGGACTCACCAGAAATTTTAATTTCAAGACTTTTAGGTACACCGACTGTTTTTAAAATTCCAATAACTGCAATCGGATCAGTCGGTGAGATTAATGCACCAAATAACAGACAATAAATAAAACTGATATTAAGTTCGAGCGCATTTAATATGAGCCAACTTACTCCACCAATCATAAAGGTGGAGCTCACCACACCCACTGTTGCTAAAATTAAAATGACCCATTTTTGTTTGCTTAATTCATTCAGATTAATGTGCAATGCACCGGCAAACAATAAAAAACTTAGCATGCCATTGATAAGCGTTGTATGAAAATCAATGCCTGCAATTAATCCGCTTGCCTGATGTGCTACATCGAAAAACCCGAGTTTGCCGCTGATTAACAACAACAACGATAATACTAATGAAATCAGCATAATACCGATTGCGGTAGGGAGTTTAATAAAGCGGTAATTCAGGTAACTGAATACTGCGGATAAGGTAAGCAGGATAGCAATTGTATTTAGAATGTCCATAGACTTAAAGATACCCTAAATTCGCATACTTGGTTAGAAATTTTATTTATTAGTTTCCCGGGTTAAAGCAAACAATATACCTTTTTCAATCCAAATATCCACGGCAAGCCCTTTTGAGTAAACAGTTATCGGCTTTTGATTTTCTTTAAGTAATGGCAGGTCATAAAATACTTTTTTATCATAAACGGTTTGATACAAAGACTGAATTTGGCCTGTTTCACTATCTCTAAGACGAAGTTGTGCAGCAGTAACACCTTGAATAGAACAGTAACGCCCACCAATTAATTTTTTAGAAGCCCCTTTCAATAAAATAGATTCAACTGGAGAAAAATCAAGTTCGGTTAAAAAACCACGTATTACTTTCATACTTGAAGTTTGAATTTCAAGCGGCTTTAAATTGATATGATTTTTTGCGACTTCACTGCCAATTCGCTGTTCTAAAGCGAGTTCTGGTGACATAGAAAAATAAAATACATTTCCCATCATAATAAAAAAGACTGCTGCAACTGCTATCCAGCGATATTTCACATTGCTTTCTTTTTCAACACTTGTTTGTTGTAACTGCATTAATGATTCCAGCTGTTTATCTGAAAGCGATTTTTTTTCAACAAAATCATGCACTACATTTTTAAGGTTTCCTTTTTTCATAGCTCTACCTCCATAACATCATTGGAGTTATTAGAAAACTGTTCTATTAATTTTTTTCGCATACGATAAATTTTTGAAAGTATGGTTCCCTTTGGCTTTTCAAGTTTTTTTGCGATTTCTGAAGTTGAAAAACCTTCAATTGCCCAGCAATACATTATTTCACGTTCCTCCGGCTCGAGGCTTTGTAATATTTGTTCTGCCATATCCTCATTAACCAGTAACTCTTCTAATGTTTGAACATCAAAATCGGCTGGTAAAGCTGCCTCTTCCAGGTTTTCAAACTGCACAATTTTTTGTCTTCTACAATCGTCAATAAAACGATTATAAATAATTTTTTTTATATACGCAGTTGGTTGCTTTGCCACGGCATTCGATTTTATAAATTTTTCTATCGCACCCTGCAATAGATCGTAAGCATCATGCTCATCACAGGTTAAACTGTATGCATAGCGATATAACTGTTGTAAAACTTCCTTATCAAACATCTAAAGAACCCTATGTTAATCCTGATTAAAGTCTAACTAATCCTGAAGATAAAACCCAGTAATCCAGCCTTGTTGTATAAAACTCATTAGTTTATTTTCAAAATCGTACACGCTATCAAGCTCTGTTAGTTGAACTAAAGACATGCCATCGGAAAGGGATTTTAATAATATGTACTGCTCATAATCTAACAAATCAACTACAGGAGAAAACTCTTTTCTTGATATACAAAAATAACTTTCTGACTCAGGCATATGGAACTCCTGAATATTTTCAACCAGATTCTTATTTGCATTCCATATTTCCAACAACGGGTATATGCTTGAATGCAATGAAAATGAATCACTTACTCTGAAATATATTTTATCTTGAACATCAGCCTCAACTAAAGCCAGTTTCTCAAAAGAAAACGTCTCGTCGTCTTTAGCGTAATAACTTGCATGCCAGTGCCATTCCAGGCATGCAAGATCAGCTAAATATTCCAGTCCAATTAATTCCTGATGCAGTTCAAGCTGTTCATTCAGAAATAAAGAAAAATATTCTCCATAATTATTTAAATCGGCATCCGTTGATGGATGTTCAAAACGATAAACCCGGCAAAGTTGATTAAAATAATCTTCACCTAAAACATTTAAACAAGCAGGATAAACCTGCCCCAATACTTTTTGATGCGACCCATTCACATTGCTGCGATAAATTGACAACTGTTTTTCTTTGCTAATAGAATGAAGCGGCAACAACTCAGATAAAAAACCAGCGTCGTTTCCTTGCGATTTTAATAAGCGGCCAACAAATCTTTTTTCTATATTAGCTAATGACATAACTTTCATATCCAGATTTATATTTATTCATAATAACTTCTGCTTTTTGTGACTCTTCAATTAGTCGTTGTAATGAAGGTATATCATTATCCCACTCGATTAAGGTTGGCACGCCAGGGACATGCTGAATAAGTTTTTCATAAAGTTGCCATACAGGTTCGGCAACCGGATTATTATGCGCATCCAATATATAATCACCACGATCATCAAAACCTGCCAAATGTATTTCTTTAATTTTTTCATATGGCAAACGTGCGAGGTACTTGTCTACATCCAGGCCATGATTGATGTGATTTACATAAATATTATTAACATCTATTAATAATAAACAGTCTGCTTGTTCTGCCAGCTCTGAAATAAAATCAGCTTCATCGAGCGTTGTTTCCGCAAACTTCATATAACTTGAGACATTCTCCAGTAAAATTTGTTCACCTAAAAAATCTTGTACCTGTGATATACGCGTAACCATATAAGCCAAACTTTCTTCTGAATAAGGTATGGGTAATAAGTCATGCGAATGGAAACCATCAACTGAAGTAAAACAACAATGCTCAGATAACCAGGCAATCTCATACTGCTGCATGAGTTTTTTAAGTTTGCCAAGATAATTAAAATCCAATGGGTCTATTGAACCCAGTGAAAGGCCAACACTATGAAAGGTAACAGGATAATGCTGGCAGATCTGTTCCAGCTGCAATGGAATCAACCCACCTTCCACCAAATGATTATCGGCTAATAATTCAAACCAGGGGATCGCAGGTAAGTTCGTTAAAATTTCATTGATATGCGGTGAACGCAAGCCAATCCCCACACCGGAGATTGACTGTGCATTTTTATCTTTTAACCGCGTTTGATTAAACACGTCCATCACTATTAACTTTTAGCCGGTTTAATTTTTCTAACATTACCACCAACAATCTTCGCACAAGTTCCTTTAGGCACATAAACCCATTCTTGTGGATGATTGCTTTTTGTCGCCATACCGGCACAACCATGTTTGCCATCTAAAGAACCACAATCATTCATTCCTGCTTTGGCAATACCAGCACACTTTTCCCAAAATTTAGGTTGATCTGGCACAGCAGAAGCGGATGTACTCACCATAGTTGCGCCCAGAGCCAGAATACCCGCGATGGTTGATTGCATAACTTGATTTTTATTTTTCATATTTCATATTTCCTCCATAAATTTAACTAACAAAAACACAAAACATGAGATCGCTTTGTGCCTGTTAATAGCTAGACGAATGGAGGATGGATTTGATTGCAGAAAAAAGAAAAATAATTGAATAATTATTTTATTTAATGCATGTAGGACAATGCGCCTTTACTGTACGCCCGCTATGTTCCCGGCGTTGTGGGCGTTTAATATTATCCTGGGTGCTCATATTGGCATAAAGTTTACGCTCTGCATCAATTACGGCATATTCATGTTTATAAGGATAAATCACATTATTCATGCCGCCTTGCGCAATGAACTCTTCACTTTTCACCAGCATACTGTGAGCATGCAGTAATTCATGAAGCAGCGCATCTGCGGGTGATGCAATACAAACTGGATTATCTGCACAGCCGTTATTTAAACGAAGTTGTGCAGCAGAGCGAGTATTAAAATGAATTACGGCTTTATCCACCATCAACATATTACCGCTGCCCGTCGTTACCCAGTTGTGTTCATCAAAAGACAAAAACCAGTTTTTATTCTTTAATTCTTCAATTAAAGTCACCGATTCAGGGAAGTTACTATAATAATTAGCAATCTCTTTTAGATCGTTAACAATATAATCCGGATCTGTTTTTTGTTTTTGATAACGTTTATTTAGTATTTCAAAAAGTGATTGTGCCAAACCTGATTTAATTTTTACCGGTTCTTTTATTTTACTTGCAGTTGTTACGCTGTATTGAATTTGTTCTCTAATTTTATTATTCGAAATTAATTGAAGTTCTACTTGCTGTTGTTCTTGCACAGAAGCTGCTTCATCAATTACCAGCTCAATATCTGCAAAAGCACTGCTTTCAAAAAGAAGGCTTGCTGTAAATAGAAGAATAGGAGCCCATTTTTTCCGTTCATTTTTATATTTATTTGAGGATTTCTCTGAACGCTGATCTTCTTTTAAAGCATAACCTTGCTGTTGGTAATACTGGCTAAGTTTAGCGAATAAACCAGGAGAGCTTTCCTGCAAACCACGTGGATAAACAATATGTGGCTTGTTATTAATAACACAGGGATGAACATAGGCGTGCGAAAATGAAGACGAAACCATCTTGTTTTTCTTTTCTGAATTTAACCACTTAAAAAAGTGTGTTTTCCACATGCCGGACCTCTGATATATCTCGGATATTTCATATATCGGCCAAGTGGGAGAAATATTAACTGTTTTTGATGAAATTAGAGGAAATCTGTCGTTGCAAAGACGATTTTAATATCCTGTCATTGCGAGCGATAGCGCGGCAATCTCCAGAAAAGTGCGATTCACTATGAGATTGCTTCGCTATGCTCGCAATGACGAAACTTTATTTAGATAAGGGGTGATCGGTAGGCAGCTGTTTCTGCATCCAGCATGCCAGTTTATGTTTCATACTCGGCTGATCTACCTGACCTTTGACAAGAGGTTGTAACACTTTGTCATGTACCAGCAAGCGATAAACATACTCCACCTTATCTTTCGATGAGTCTGTGGCATCAAATTTCACTACGCCTTTTTTCTCAGCAATGGACATCACCAAATCAAGCGCAAGTTTTACTAATTCTTTTTCGTGTTTTAGTTTTTTCATTTTAACCCCATCGCCTGCTGCATAATAAGGTTCTTTAACGGCGTTATTTTATTAGTAATATTCAAACCCAAACTGCGTAAATCTTTTACTGCGGATAACTCACTACCAAACAATCTTTTTAAACCATCCATTGCCACCAACATTGAACGATTATCCGCTCGACGCCAGCGTTCATAGCGACGCAATATTTTAAAGTCACCAACATCTTTTTTATCGTTCAGTGCTTCAACAACCACTGTTATTAAACTTGCAACATCGGCTAAACCTAAATTAACACCCTGGCCGGCTAAAGGATGGATCGTATGTGCCGCATCCCCCACTAAAGCAAGACGTGGCTTAACGTAATTTAATGTTTCAAATAAGCGTAAAGGGAAAACAGCACGTGTAGCAACGGATTCAATTTTGCCGAGTTTGCTTTCAAATGCCTGTTCGATTTCTAAGGCAAACTCGTTTTCTGAAATTTTAGTTAAGCGTTGAGCTTCTTCGGGTGAGGTTGACCATACAATGGAGCTATAGCCATTAGTTAAAGGTAAGAAAGCTAACGGTCCCGTCTTTAAAAAACGCTGCCATGCGGTGTCTTGATGGTACTTTTCAGTTTTAACGGTGGTAACCAACGCGGCTTGATCAAAATCCCAACCTTTTACTGCTATATCAGCTTGCTGTCTTACCCATGAGCGAGTGCCATCGGCAGCCACTACAAGGTTTGCTGACAATTCCGTTTTATCATCTAAAACCAAATTAGCTTTATCATTATTAAATTCAATGTTTTCTAACTTTGCAGGGCAAAGTAATTCGATTTGCGGAAGTTCTTTTAGTCGTTGGTGTAATGCTTTAACAATCACGCGGTTTTCAATGATATGTCCAAGATCTGCCTCAGCCATGTCTGCGCTGTCAAAATGCAACTCACCTTTTCCACCCTCATCCCAGACAAACATATCGCGGTAAGGACTGACTCGTTGCTCAACTATTTTTTCCCACACACCAATATTTTTAAACAACGTTTGCGAGGCGCGAGTGATAGCGCTCACACGCATGTCATAACTGTCTTTGTCCCAGTCTTTAGGTTCATTTGCATCAATAACAGCAATTTTAAGATTTTCAGCTTCTTCGGCGAGACCGCAAGCCAGCGTTGCACCTACCATACCAGCACCAACAATAATAATGTCGTAATGTTCAATTTCTTTATTCATAAGATAACGATATGACCTAAAATTTAGTTCTTCATTGTCATTGCGAAGGAATAAAATGACTGTGGCAATCTCATATTTAGTGTAATGAACTTAGAGATTGCCGCAGTCACTATCGTTTCTTCGCAATGACAGTAATTTTTCATAACTTCAGCCCACGCCCCAGCCTTGGTAGCTTTCCAACAAATCCCATCGCATGACGGGCAAAAACTTTTTTAAGTGGTGGTACCAGATCAACAACTAACAATCCTAAATTACGTAGTGCGGCAAGCGGTAAAAAATTATTCGAGAAGAGCCTCACCAGTCCATCTGTGGCCATTGCGGTTTGAATATGATCTCGCTTACGCCAATCGGCATATATCTGTAATGTCGTTAAACTTCCAATATCTTTATTTTCACGGCTCGCGTCTATAATAACCTGAGACAGTGCTGCAACATCACGCAAGCCCAAATTAAATCCCTGTCCGGCAACGGGATGCAAAGTGTGTGCGGCATTACCAATAATTGCTAAACGTTCACGCACATGTTCTTTCGCTCGCATTAAACTTAAGGGATAAGCATGTCGCTTGCTGACATGAGTAAACTGCCCTGCTCTTTCACCAAAACGTTGCTTTAACTTAAGTAAAAATGTTTCATCATTCCAGCCCATCATTTCTTCTTGTTCGCTATTATTAACAGTCCAAACAAGTGAGTAACGATTTCTTTCATCATCCGTTGCCGCCATCGGCAATAAAGCTAAAGGGCCGCTATCGGTAAAACGCTCAAATGCCTGGTTATTATGCGGTTGATCAGTCGCAATATTAGCAATCACCGCGCTTTGCTCGTAGTTACGCTGCTTAATTCTTACACCACTTAAACGGCGTACCACTGAGTTATCACCATCTGCGGCAACCAATAATTTAGCGGTTAATGTTTTACTTTCAACAAGATTGTTACTGTTGGTTATCTCAATATCGGCACTGGCAAAATCTGCATTTAAATCAAAGTTTTTAAGTTTTGCAGGCGCGATTAAAGTGATATTTTTTTGCTTATTTAAGCTTTCGAATAGTGCTTTACCGATAACCCGCGTTTCAACCACATAACCCAGCGCTTCTACATTTTCATCATCAGCATTTAAACGTGTAATTCCAGCATGGCCACGATCGGAAATATGAATTTTTTTAATTGCCGCAACACCTAGCTTGTTTATAGATGGCCACAAATCAATACCATCAAATACTTGTTTTGAGGTGTAGGACAAAGCCACACTACGCGCATCAAAAGCAGGTTGGTATTCCGAATCATCAGATTTAAAAGGGAATGCTTCTATAATAGCGATGCGTAAAGAAGAATCAGCTAAGGCACAGGCAAGACTGGCTCCGACTAAACCACCGCCGACAATTATTAAATCAAAATCTGTGTTGTTGTCTTCTTTCAACATAGCTGTTTAACCCGCCATCAACGCTTCTATTTCATCTGGATCTTTAAGTACGTCTTTACTCAAAACATCATGACCGTCTTTTGTTACCAGTACATCGTCTTCAATTCGAATTCCAATGTTATGCCATTTCTTCGCTACTTTGTCATGATTGTCTGAAATATATAAACCTGGCTCGACGGTTAACACCATACCCGGCTCGAGTACGCGCCACTCATCATCAACTTTATAATCGCCAACATCATGTACATCCATTCCCAACCAATGTCCGGTGCGATGCATATAAAAATCTTTATAGGTTTCTTTTTCAATATTGGTTTTAAGCTTGCCCTTTAGTATACCAATATCAATTAAGCCCTGTGTAATCACTTTAATCGCAGCTTCATGGGGATCATTCCAGTGATTACCCGGTTTCACTTGTTCTATTGCCGCAAGTTGTCCAGCTAAAACAATGTCATACAACGCGCGTTGTTCTTTAGAATATTTGCCACTAACAGGGAAGGTACGTGAAATATCGGCGGCATAACATTCCATCTCGGCACCGGCATCAATAAGAACCAAATCACCTTTTTTTAAGATTTCGCTGTTTTCCACGTAATGTAGAATACAGCCATTTTTACCACCACCCACTATTGAAGAATAAGCAGAAGAACGCGCGCCTCCATGCATAAAGGTGTGCAAGAGTTCGGCCTCAAGCTGATATTCATATACACCGGGCTTACAAAACTGCATTGCGCGAATGTGTCCTTTGGCTGAAATTTGAGCCGCCTTGCGCATCACTTTTACTTCAGCTGCACTCTTATATAAGCGCATGTCATGCAACTGATGATCTAAAGAAACAAACTCACTCGGCGTATGAATCCCCCTACGTGACTGCTCACGTAAACGGTTTACCCACATGATGACACGCTGATCAAAATCAGGATGCACACCCATGGTGTAATACACTTTTTCTTTATTTTCGAGCAGTCCCGGTAAAATATCATCGATATCATCAACTGGAAAAGAGTCATCTGCGCCATATTTCTCAATAGCACCATCCTGACCAGCACGTAAACCATTCCATGTTTCCATTTTTTTATCATTTTCACGACAAAATAAAATGTATTCACCATGATCCCGGCCAGGCACTAAAACTGCAACCGCTTCAGGCTCATCAAAACCGGTGATGTAATGGAAATCACTATCCTGTCGGTATTGGAACTCCGCATCGCGATTACGCATACGCACCAGTGCTGCAGGTAAAATTGCAACAGCATCTTCACCCATAATTTGCATAAGGTGTTTACGGCGACGTTTGTATTCTGTGTTGTTCATATTTTTCCATTAAAACTAAAAGCTTAACCCTCTCACGTCATTGCGAGAAAGATCTAAAAATAATAGTTTTTAAATCTTACGCGGCAATCTCCAAATTTATTGCACTAAATCTGAGATTGCTTCGTCGTACCTCCTCGGTAACCGCTCCTGCGTTACTCTACCTCCTGCGTCCATGCAGTCGTCGCAATGACTGCGGTCAATGATATTCCGAGTCATCTTCCGGCTCTTCAACCTGAAACTGCTGCATTTCACCGACAAAAAGTTGTATTGCGACTCTAACAAACTCGACCAATTCCATGAAATCCTTTTCATCTTGCGTATCATCATCCAGCTCATAAGATTCTGCACGAGAAATCTCAACAATATCTTTCACGATATCAGGCAACTCGCCCGGTAAGCCCTCTGGATCAGTCAAACCGCCCTTGCTTAAACCAAATAAAAAACCCTGACACCAGTTGCTTAACGCTTCAACTCGGGCATATAAACCCGAGTTATCATCCGGCAAAAATAATTGGAAAGCAAAATCTTCGCCGGAAAGTTGTTTTTCCGTTGCTGTAAACAAAAGCGTCAATAAAGAACGACTTTCACTATTTAAAGCATCAACCGTATACGCATCCTCTTCAGGAACATCCGTTAAGGTATTATCCAGCCAAAAAGGCGCGCTTAAACCATTAACCGTACAAAATAAACCGCATAAAGTGCCATGAACCTCAGCCGCATCCTGTTCTACGCTGATCCGTTTCAAAGCATCATTAATTTCATCGTACTGAATATCTATATCACTCATATCGTCCTGTTTCTCTTTAAAATCTCGCCATCAAAAACGTGCAACAGTAATACCGTCTGCAGAAGCTTAATTTTACATCATTTTCTGACCCGTTTACCCGTTGACCCCGACCAATGCGCTCTATATTCTTATACTATTAAATAATAACAAGGTTTCCACAGAGTCTGAGGCATAAATGGAAGAACTGGATCTGAAAAAACTTGAAGGCCGTGTTGATGATCTCATCAAAACGATTGATCGCCTGCAAAGTGAGAATAAAACGCTGCGTGACAGCCATTCACACCTGCAAGGTGAACGCACTCGCCTCATTGAAAAAACGGAGCTTGCACGTACCCGTGTTGAAGCCATGATCGGACGCTTAAAGGCAATAGAAAATGACGGATAAGTCAGCTGGAGGCATCACTATCCATATATTGGATAAAGAATACATGATTGCCTGTTCTGAAGATGAACGGCATGATTTACAGCGTTCAGCAGACTACCTGGATACAAAAATGCGAGAAATTCGTGATAGCGGGAAAATTATTGGTTCAGATCGCATTGCAGTCATGGCTGCACTTAATATATCCCATGAGTTACTCGCTCAAGACAGTGGTTCATCACAAACAGCTCCTTCGGTAGGCAACCGTATTCGTACTATTGAGGAAAAAATTGATGACGCCTTATATCGTAGTCGTCAATTAGAAATATAACCTGTCAACACAATTACTTTAAATTATTTAAAGAAGATTCATTCAGAATCATCTAAAATCAAGTTTGGGCATCCCCTGCAGTATTCGTCAGTGATTAGAGACCCTTGAGCCGTAATTTATAACTCCGGGCACTGAGTAGTTGCACTGTGTGCATGTCCGCCCTCGAGCGGAAAGCCTAACGTGCTCACGACGTTCCCACTTGAACCTCTGGTTCAAGGCACATATCACAACGGTACAGGCGGGATTGCCCTCCCTCTATTTAAAAATACCCGTAAGCCTGGATCAAGGTAGCGGATTCAACAATATGCTTTTGGATTCGTCGTGTTACGACGTAATCCAACCTCGCGCTCCCCGCACAGCTCATCATTCTTGCTTTGATTTTTGTATTTCAAGCATCCTTTATGTTTCAATGAAGCATATGGATACAAAAAACCTACGTCAGCATATACGTGATAAAAGACGCGCAATCAGCAACTCAGAGCGTGAACACGTAGCATTTTTATTATGTGAACGCATTGCTGCCAGCCGCGTCTTTCAACACAGTAAGCACATTGCCTTCTATCTACCGAATGACGGTGAAATGGATCTCAGCTTATTAATCGAACATGCATGGCAACAAAAAAAGCTGTGTTACCTGCCAGTGCTAGCAGAACCTAATACACAGCGACTTTGGTTTATACCTTACACAGCGGATACAAAATTAAAAAACAATCGTTTTGGTATTCCCGAACCTGTTCATTCAAACAAAACACGTTTGCGAAAAACACTTTCTCTCGATCTTATTCTTATGCCACTTGTTGCTTTTGATTTAGAAGGAAATCGTGTCGGCATGGGCGGTGGATTTTATGATCGTACCCTGGCTTTTCTGCGGCAACGAAAATACTGGCACAAACCAAACCTGCTAGGCATTGCATATGACTTTCAAAAACAAGAACAGCTAGAAACCAATCAATGGGATATTCCTATGCAAGCAATCGCAACAGAAAAATGTCTGTACCTTAGTAATAAAAAATAAAACCAGCAAGCTAACGCAATAAGCGCATCAATATAGAAGTTATTGTTAAGTAACCTTCAAACAAATGCTAATCAACATGAAATTACCACCTAAGAACCATCAAATAACACCAATCACATAAAAAAGGCGTCTTTTAAAACAACCATCAATAAATTTTTACTTAAATATAAAAATAAAACAGTTTTTTTATTTTTAAAGATGATTTATTAGGGGCTGCTGATCTTTCAGATATTGAGCTCATTTTAACAAAAATAACGCACCGTCATTGCGAAGGAATAAAATGACTGCGGCAATCTCATAGTAAATGCCACTTTTATGGAGATTGCCACGTTTCGCTTTGCTCATCTCGCAATGACGTGTTCCTTTTTAGGTTTGAGTAGGCTATAAAATGAAAGATCAACAGCCCCTAATAACAAAACGACAAATAAGTTCTGGTTCGAACCGATATAACAATAACTTTTATAAAAATACTGCTTTAAACAGCTTTTATGACAGAAAATTATAAAAACTTTCTTAATCAAACCATTTGTCTCTCTGTTTTAGTGCATAAAGCATTAAAAACAGACTTAATAAGATAATTTATTCAATTCTTTATATTCCAAACTCATTATTAAGAAGTAATAAGCACTAAAATCCTTATTTACAGCTTAAAAATATAAAAATGTTAACTTTATTTAAATAAAACAGTTTCATTGTTCTAAATTTTTGTTAAAAAATAAGAATGAAGAGAGATCTCTACATAAATTTATGATTTAAGTTAAATAAAACAAAAAATCATTACGTTTTTTATAAAGATTAAAGTTTTTATACAAAATATTCGTTAATAAACTAAAAATAAAGAACGATTTATGTAGAAATGCATGATTTAAGTTAAATAAAACAAAAAATTGTTACGTTTTGTATAAAAACTAAAGTTTTTATACAAAATGTTCGCTAATAAACTAAAAATAAAGAACGATTTATGTAGAAATGCATGATTTAAGTTAAATAAAACAAAAAATTGTTACGTTTTGTATAAAAACTAAAGTTTTTATACAAAATGTTCGCTAATAACTAAATACAAAGACCAATTTATGTAAGAAACGCATGATTTAAGTTAAATAAAACAAAAAATCGTTACTATTTTATAAAAATTAAAGTTTTTATAAAAATTTATTGTTAAAAAACTTAAAATTAAGTGTGATCAATACAAAAAATTGTAAATTAAATTAAAAAGAACATAAAACTGTTAAAAATTTTATAAAAAGTTATGTTTATAAATAAATTTTCTTATTTTTTTACTTAAAAGTATAAAAATTGTTTTAAAAAAAGAAAATAAACATAAAATTTAGTTAAACGAGAGAATATTCAAGCATAACAAGATGTAACGATGCATTTTTATACAAGATACTAGCATTTTAATATAAGTTAGCTATACTTCACCTTAAACATCAGTGCTCAACGGAGGGTTTAAAACCATGCCAGCAAAAAAGAAAGCTAAAAAGAAAGTCGCTAAGAAAAAAGTCGCTAAGAAAAAAGCTAAAAAGAAAGTCACTAAGAAAAAAGCAAAGAAGAAAGCTAAAAAGAAAGTAGCTAAGAAAAAAGCAAAGAAGAAGGCTAAAAAGAAAACTGCTAAGAAAAAAGCAAAAAAGAAAGCTAAAAAGAAAGTAGCTAAGAAAAAAGCAAAGAAGAAGGCTAAAAAGAAAGTAGCTAAGAAGAAAGCAAAGAAAAAATCTAAAAAGAAAACTGCTCGTCGTAAGAAAAAGTAAGCGATGAACTAGTTTTTCAGAGCTTCTTCTGAAAAAATTAAAGCCGATTCATTTGAATCGGCTTTTTTTATGCCGTCGTTGCGAGCAAAGCGCGGCAATCTCTTGACGAGTAGCACTTAACTGGAGATTGCCGCGCTTTGCTCGCAATGACAAACTCGTTTTCTCTCTATTCATGAGAAAAATATGTTGATACAAGATCACATAAATACATTTCCACAATTTTAGGAAATCGCTCGAAATTTATTTTATTTCAACTCAATCCAGAAAGTACTGCCTTTTCCTAATGTACTCTCAACCCCTATCGTACCTCCCATCATTTTAATAATACTTCGAGAAAGAGTCAGGCCGATACCAGTACCTTCAATATCACTATTCTCAGCATGGAGCCGATTAAAGGGTTGAAATAACTCAAGCAAATGAGCATCAGAAATACCTGGACCGCTATCTGTCACACTGAGATATAATTGTTTGCTTTCATCAACCTGTATATTGACTTCAACACTACCACCACGGTGATTATATTTAATGGCATTGGAAATCAAATTAAGCAGCACCTGCTTAAGCCGAGTGCGATCTGCTTGCACTATCGCTCCCTTTAATCCAGTACAACTAAGATGAATATCTCGCTTATCTACCAGTGTTTTTACCAGAACCAAACATTCCTCAACAACAGAAGACACATCTACCGATTCAAATACTAACGTGGTACAGCCTGATTCAACCTTGGCCAAATCCAACACATCATTGATAAGTGTCAGTAAGTGATAACTTGCCATAAGAACATGCCGTATATTTTCTTTTTGTTCCGCTGGTAAGTGCTCGTCTAACTCGATAAGCTGGCTATAACCAATAATAGCGGTCATTGGCGTACGTAACTCATGGTTCATGCTAGAGATGAATTCAGACTTAGCTTTGTTGGCCTTTTCAGATACATTTCGTTCTTCAATCAGATTCTGTTCTATCTGTTTACGAGCCTGAATTTCTCTTCTGGCAAACTTGTTAAGCAATAGGGTGATCGTCCCAATGAATAAAAGTAACACGCCTATACTGGAACTTATCAATAGATTGAGGTTTTCACTTTGTTGGATAGCAATTTTTTTAGTGTCATAAAGATAAGTCAGTTGCCAGCCGGGAATAACACTCAATTCCTTTTTAGTCATAAAAAAGATATCTGCATCAGAGTTAACCGCCCGCCCCTGATTATTTATGACCAGGCCAATAGAACCCGGCAACTCGTTTGCGAACTGTTTAGAACGAATTAATTGCTCAATTTTTTCTGGCGATAGTTTCCACAAACTCTTATACAACCAATCTGCGCGATTGGAGGCAAATACCATTCCATCAGGCCCAGTCAACGCGATAATACCTGGACTATTAGCAAACTTTTGCTCAAGGCTCGATACTGATGTTTTAACAACAACAACACCTATAATTTTATTGTCAAACGTTACTGCATGACTAAAGTATATACCTCGTTTTTTGCTAGTTATTCCCAAAGCGAGGTATATAAAAGGCTTAGCCAAGATGGCATTACGAAAATAAGGACGAAAGGAAAAATTCTTACCAACAAAACTTTTCTTTGAATCGCGGTTACTGGAGGCAATGGTCATCCCCTCCTGATCCATCAAATAACAAGTCAAAGTTTCCAACGTGGCACAAAATATATCTAATAAATGATTAGCCTGCTGCAAATTCTCTGCTGTTTTATTCTGTAACGATTGGATAATGGCAGGCATATTAGCCAGTGTTTTTACTGGTTTACGTTGCGCCGTAAGATATGTATTAAATTCGCTTTGAAGTATTTTTACCGTCGTTTCAGACTGCTCAAGAATGTTATCCTCAACTGAACTATTCCATGCATAATAAAGATAATAACCACTAGCAGATATAACGCTTAACAACATAATTGTCATAATCAAAACAATTGTATTTATTTTCATTATTTTAATTGGCATCAGTTATATGCACCGGTTTCTTCGTGTTTAAATTAACTTAAGAACATACTATATGCAGGATTATCTGTCTCCTCCCACCACGTATACCCTAAGTTCTGTAAAAAAGTCTGCAATTCTTTGTCATCTTCTTTCGGCACCTGGATCCCAACTAGTACACGCCCATATGCTGCACCATGATTACGATAATGAAATAAGCTAATGTTCCAGCGTTCACCCATATAATTTAAAAAGCGTAACAACGCACCCGGACGTTCTGGAAATTCAAAACGAAATAAGCATTCATTTTTAACACCATTACCGCGACCACCCACCATATAACGAACATGAAGTTTAGCCATTTCATTATCCGTCATATCTTCAACAGGATAATTATCTTTACGCAATGAAGTTAATAATTCATTTTTCTCATCTAATCCATTTTGTAATTGGATACCAACAAAAATATGAGCATTTTTTGCATCAGCATAACGATAATTAAACTCCGTCATTCCACGCAAACCAATAAGTTCACAGAATTTTTTGAAACTGCCGATTTCTTCAGGAATTGTCACAGCAAACAAAGCTTCACGATGTTCACCCAACTCTGAACGTTCCGCGACATGACGTAAGCGATCAAAATTGATATTTGCACCACTATCAATCGCAACAAGTCGCTGATTATTGATTTTTTTATCTTCTACATACTTTTTCATCCCTGCAACCGCTAACGCACCCGCGGGTTCAGTTATTGAACGCGTATCATCGAAGATATCTTTAATCGCCGCACAGATCTCATCTGTTGAAACCAACACCATATCATCCACACAAGTTTGAGCAACACGGAAAGGTTCTTCTCCAACTTGTTTTACCGCAACACCATCAGCAAAAATACCAACCTGATCCAGCACCACACGTTTTCCGGCTTTTAATGCTTCGTACATACAAGGAGCATCATCAGGCTCTACACCAACAATACGAATTTCCGGAGCAATTGATTTTAAATATGCCGAAATACCCGCAATTAAACCGCCACCACCAACGGGAACAAATACAATGTCCGGTTTAGATACAAGTTGTTCTATGATTTCTATAGCAATGGTACCTTGCCCGGCAATAACATCGGGATCATCATAGGGGTGAACAAAGGTCATCCCGCTTGTTTTAGCGCGATCCATAGCATGTTGATAGGCATCATCATAAGCATTGCCGACAAGCTCAATTTCTGCTCCCAAAGCGCGAACAGATGAAACTTTAATATCCGGGGTAGTTTTCGGCATAAAAATTAATGCTTTTAAGCCAAGTCGATTTGCCGCAAGTGCCACACCTTGCGCATGATTACCCGCCGATGCAGTGATCACACCTTTTTCTTTTTCAGTATCTGAAAGTTGCGCAATTTTGTTATAAGCACCGCGCAATTTAAATGAATAAACCGGTTGCAGATCTTCACGCTTAATCCAAACTTCATTTTTTAGTCGTTTTGATAATCCAGTCGCACACTCTAATGGTGTTTTTACCGCAACGTCATAAACTTTGGCCTGCTCGACCATTTTTTTGTATTTTTCTGTCATTTTGTTCGTATTTTTCTATTTATTAAGGTTTTATTATTTATAACACGTAAATCATATTCTATTAAGCCTGTCCCGGGCAGTAGCCCGGATATAATGAAATGTAATCCGGGAAATAATTCCTAACATACCCCGGATTTCGCTATGCTACATCCGGGCTACACTTATACGCGAAGACAACAGACATAGAATAGTGGCTTAAGCTCGATTTACTTAATATAATACCGCAGTTCAAATTTTACCCTAAACCTGATGGCAGGAGAGAGAAATGACCCAAGATGAAATGAAACAAGCAGTAGCCCAGGCTGCCATCGAATAT
>CAZSCK010000028.1:7629-31238 GCA_964605385.1 uncultured Thioalkalispiraceae bacterium | reverse complement strand
CATTCATATTTTTTGTTAACTCTTTATATATACTATTCAATATTCTGAATCTGCTCACGCATCGAAACGCATTAAAATGTTATAATACAACAACTTACCTCAATAAAAAACATACATAACCACCTGTCTGTCACCATTTCTGTCACCGATTATATAAAACGTATCTGATTTGAAATTTTTCGCAGCTATAAACATTATGAATGTGCAAAATAAGAAAAAAGGGGAGTGCAAGCAATACTTAACTTGTTGGCTATTTACTACATTCATCAGCAACAGCGCCAATAAAATCTGGATCTCTTATTGCTTGATCATCATAACCAACCGTATAAAAAAATCTAGAGAATCTTTGGAATACATGCTCACAGTACGGTGAAGATAACTGCAATAATTTTTCTGATGCATCAGGTGTGTTGACGACACTAAAAGTGTGCACCAAATTAAAATTTGCAACTAAGTGGGTGTGAAAATCATTTTCAGGGTAAGCAGGTAAAAACATAAAGCCTTCTAACTTAGATTTCATCAGTTCTGCAATAATTTTCTTTAAATTTTTATTTGTGCTTTTCGCATAATCACAGACTGGTTGAACAGCAATAAAATTCAGATAACTAAGTTTTATATCTCTACCCTCACCCTTATATAAATGGCAAGTTCGATTTACTAACATCCAATATGGAATAGTAGTATTTGGTAGAGATTCTACATTAAAATTTTCTTTTGAATATATGTCACCCTGCCATCGATTTTCAGTATCAATCTCAGCATAACAAGCAGTTAATTTTTCTGTAGAATCGGGGAGATTTTTACCAGCCGAACTCTTCGCTCGCGTGGTAAAAAGCGCTTTCAACTTCGTCAACATCATTTATTGTATCCAAGTCAAAATAATCTTCTATAGTGGGGATGCTTTCCCATATTTTTTTATGTTTAGTTATAGAAGTTTCAAATTCAGAAATTATTGCAGCCAAATCCATGCCTTCATCTATAGGCGTAAGAGTTGTAACATTTCTTAATGCACGATTTAAGGTTGGTGACTCATAAACGAGTACATCACCTCTAACATAATCGCTACCATCAATAAGAGTTTTTAATGACTTACTCGAAGGATCATATTTAACTCTTCTTTCAATAGGAGTAGGAAATATATCTATTTGAAAATTCTGCATTGTGCTATCAACACTCATTATTCAGGCTCCATTAAGTTCCGCATATCATCGGTTACAGACCACATAAATAAATCAAAATGACATTGATTTAAAGAAGGTAATATCTCGTTAAAAACTTCATCAATATTTATATCATTTCCTAGTTTAACAAAATCAGAATCTATCACTGCATCTACTGCATCTTCTTGTGTTTTTGTAAGCCTTGTTCTCAGTATAAATAATTTATCATTTGTTTCTTCGAGGATTATTGTTTCTTCACTTATCTTAAACTTTTCAAATTTCAATAATCCTGATCTAGCCAAACCAAATAGCGCGGTATTAAAAATACTTAAACTATCCTGAAAAGAAGTAATTGGCTGAATAGCTACGGAATTGATTTTTTTAAAACCAATTTTATTAACTAAGCAATCATCCTTGAACGAAAGGATTTCACTTACTTTTTCAAAGATAGTTCTAAACTTATCTTGGTATTCTTCAAAACTACTATAATTGAAATCAGAATAAACCATTTTATCCTTTTCAATTTTTAATTCGAATTTTGGTGATTGATTACTAAAAACTATACCTATAGGTGTTGTCTTTTGAGTTAACTTAGCACCTTGCCCCGCAGCAGCATCAAGTTTAAATTCACCGTGAATCAAATCTTTATTTTCACTAAAACCAAGTAACTCAAACTCAGAAATTAATTCTTCTTTTTTATCAAAGATCTTTTCTACTTCTAGAGGCTTATAACGTATTTCGGAATGGACACTAGATAAGAAATGTCTTGTAAATACTTTTCTATCAGCATGCGGTATATTAAGTAAAAAACTCATAGGTATTTTATAAAGAGACACTGTTGTTTTAGCATTAAGTAAAATAATCCAAATATCATATCGTGATTAGACTGCCAGTTATTATTATTGTTCCATCTAATAAATATTAATATAGACTAATTTTGAGCACACTATACTAGAAATTAACATTATATGCACAGAATCAAACATAAATCAGACCCCAAAATTTGACATATAATATGGTTATATAGCTAACCTTTCCATAACATTTTTTTAGTGGCCTTTAATTCGTAACTAATTGCATCTCTAATCATTGTTTCAACGTCATTCAATATTCTGAATCTGCTCTCGCATTTGTTCAATGAGCACTTTTAAATCAACCGAGGCTTTTGTGGTTTCAGTATCAATCGATTTTGAACCTAAGGTATTGGCTTCGCGATTTAACTCTTGCATTAAAAAATCGAGTCGACGGCCTATGGGCTTTTGATCCTTTAATACTCGCTCAACTTCAGTGACGTGAGTAACTAAACGATCCAGCTCTTCATCAACATCTGTTTTTTGCGCAATAATAGCCAGCTCTTGTTCCAGACGATTTTCGTCAACTTCGACACTGGCATCTTGTATGCGCTTTAATAATTTTTCACGCCAGATTTGCATAATTTCTGGCAGGCGTTTTTTCACCTCGACAATAACATCTGAAATAGACTGACAACGCTGCTGGATAAGCTCGGCTAATTTCTCACCTTCTCGTGCTCGTCCTTCCAGTAGCTCATCTAAAGTGACTTCCAGTAGCTCAAACAGTGCGGTGGTTAATTCTGCCGAATCAAGTTCTGGCGTTTTAATCACACCCGGCCAGCGCAAAACATCCAGTGAAGCAACAGCATTGGGATTATAAAGAATATGGTCAATCTCACGGCTGGCATTGGCGATTTGCTGCACCAGCTCTTTATCAATAACAATATCACCACTGCTGGTTTCCGTACGTGAAAATCTCAAACCAACATCAATTTTGCCACGCGCTAATTTAGCAGAAACTTTTTCTCTTATTTTTGGCTCAAGATTCCGAAAATCTTCTGGCATGCGTAAAGAAACATCCAGATATCGGTGGTTTACTGAACGTAATTCCAACGTTAACGTACCCCAATCTTTTACCAGCTCTTGTCGTGCAAACGCGGTCATACTGCGTGCCATAATATTCCTCTCTTTTGAGATCTCGGCCCTAATGCCAGTTAGCTCATTATAAGCCAGATAATGCTTCAAATTTATACTTTATGACCATTAACATGTCCTCTATGCTACTCTAAATACCATCCCCCCAAACAAAGATAAAATAAAAATAAATGAGTAAAACATCTAATAATTCACTCAAAAAAGGCACGATCCTTGATATTTATACTATTGATAGCATTCTTGGTGGAGGCGGCTTCAGCATTGTTTATCTGGCGCATGACAAAGATGCGAACAAAGTTGTCATTAAAGAATACATGCCAAATAAACTTGCCTCTCGTGGCGAAAATAATAAGGTAAAACCCACAACTGATGCCAATGTCGAGCGGTTTGCCCATGGCCGTCGTTTATTTTTCCAGGAAGCCGGCACGCTTATAAATCTAAAACATCCCAATATTGTAAACGTAAGTAATTTTTTCCGTGCCAATGGCACAGTATATATGGTGATGGACTACGAAGAAGGCGTAAACCTGCAAAGCTACATCAAAAAACATAAAGGTGGATTAAGCGAAACACTTATAGGTGCAGTTTTTATTCCGCTGCTTGAAGGCCTGGAATTAATTCATAGTAGCGGTTTATTACATCTGGATATTAAACCCGGCAATATTCATTTGTGCAGCGGCGCGCATCCATTATTACTCGACTTTGGTGCTGTGCATGAAATGATGCATTCACGCCAGTTCCAACCTAACCAGGTTATTACACCCGGCTTTTCTCCTATCGAGCAACTTGATCCCGGTGGATATGTCGGCCCGTGGACAGATATTTATGCCATTGGTGCAACCATACGAGCATGTATAGAAGGTACGCCGCCGCCGCCATCACCAAAACGCCGTGAAAAAGATACCATGCGACCAGCGGTAAATGCATTTAAGAAAAAATATTCTGCCGACTTATTAGAAACCATTGATTGGGCAATGGAAGTTGACCCAATGCTACGTCCACAAAAAGTGGAACCCTTACTTAGCAAATTAAAAAGCATTAAATCTTTATCACAAACCAACAGCAATAAAGAAGTAGAGTGAATCCGTTAAATGCAATATGAAATAGGTCGCGTCAGTTTACTTGGCAACCGCAAAAACAACCAGGACAGATTGGGGGTAGCGGAGAGTCATGGTGGTGTTGTCTTAATTTTAGGTGATGGCCTGGGTGGTAAGCCCGGTGGCGAACTGGCAGCAGAGACATTGATTAAGTCTGTGCAACATTCACTACGTCATGAGATTATGCCGGTTGATGATCCGGAAAAATTATTAGAAAAACTCATTATAAAAGCCCACCATGCTGTTCGCTCAGCAGGAAAAAAACAAAACCCACCTATTGAACCGGGCTCAACGGCCGTTTTATGTTTAATACAAAATAAAAAAGCCTGGTGGGCACATGTTGGTGATAGTCGCTTTTATTTATTTCGTGATGGTTTAACTATTTACCGCACTCAAGACGATTCCTATGTTGAACACCTTTACCAAAAAGGTGAAATAACTCTGGAAAAGCGCGACAGTCACCCCATGCGTAATTATGTCACGCAATGTATTGGGGTAATGAATACAGAGCCAAAAGTAAAAGTAAGCAAAGGCATTGAACTGCAAATTAATGACACGTTATTACTTTGCAGTGATGGCTTTTGGGAACCCTTAGACGACGCGCAAATTGGTGCTAACCTCATTGAGAGTAGTGTTAAAGATGCGGTCAGCAAACTAGCCACGCGAGCAGAACAACTTAGCTACCCTAAAAGTGACAACACCACAGTTTTAGCGATGAAAATCACCTCACTGCAAAATACCAATAAAATAACCGCCAATAAAAAAACAAAAACCAAAGCATCTGAAACACCACTCGATGGCGCTATTCAGGAAATTGAAGATGCTTTTAACTATTATAAAGATGAGATGGACGAATAATTTTTATTCCATATTTCAGCAGAGCTGCTCCATTTTAAACAGGTATAATATCTTCCCTAACTATTATCATCATTTAAGGAATCATCATGCGACCAAGTGGCCGAACTCCTGAACAAATGCGTGAAATTCGCATCACCCGTAACTACACCAAACATGCAGAAGGTTCTGTGCTTGTTGAATTTGGTGACACCAAAGTCATTTGTACCGCATCTGTTGAAGGACGTGTTCCCGGTTTTTTACGTGGCAAGGGTCAAGGTTGGGTAACTGCTGAATATGGCATGTTGCCCCGTTCAACCGGTAGCCGCATGGGTCGTGAAGCGGCTCGCGGAAAACAAGGTGGACGTACCATGGAGATCCAACGGCTGATTGGTCGTTCATTACGTGCTGCAATTGATTTAAAAGCGTTAGGCGAAAACTCAATCACAATTGATTGCGACGTTATTCAGGCGGATGGCGGTACACGTACTGCTTCAATTACCGGCGGTTATGTTGCTTTGGCCGACGCAATTAATTATATGCTTGAAGAAAAAATGATTAAGAAAAGTCCTTTAACTCGTCACATCGCTTCTGTATCAGTAGGTGTATATAAAGGTACTGCTGTTTCTGATCTTGATTACATCGAAGATTCAGATTGTGATACTGATATGAATATCATCATGGATAACAATGGTGGCTTTATTGAAATTCAAGGAACTGCAGAAGGAGATAATCCGTTTACCAGTACACAGCTCACTGAAATGTTAGGTCTTGCTAAAAACTCTATTGAACATTTAATCGAAAAACAAATTGAAGCATTAGGTAAATAGGTTACACGTTATGCAAAAAATTGTGCTCGCAAGTAACAACAAAGGCAAAGTCCGTGAATTCGGCGAAATGCTTTCAACCATCGATATGGAAGTGCTACCACAAGTGACTTTTAATATTGAAGATGCTGATGAAACCGGCCTTACCTTTGTTGAAAACGCAATCATAAAAGCACGCCATGCATCGGCCATAGCAGGCTTACCTGCTATAGCCGATGACTCTGGTTTAGAAGTCGACTTTTTAAATGGTGCACCGGGTATTTATTCCGCACGTTATTCCGGCGAAGGTGCAACGGATGAAAAAAACTTACTCAAGTTACTCCAGGCTTTAAAAAATGTACCCGAAGAAAAACGCACTGCTCGTTTTCAATGTGTTTTGGTATACATGCGCCATGCAGAAGATCCCACACCATTAATCTGCCAGGGCACATGGGAAGGAATCATATTAACTGAGCCACAAGGTGACAGCGGTTTTGGCTATGATCCTGTTTTTTATGTGCCAACACACAAATGCAGTTCTGCTCAACTCAGTGCTGAAGAAAAAAACAAGCTCAGCCATCGTGGACAGGCGTTAAAAATGCTATTAACTGCATTAAAAGCGGCATAATAAACTTTTATTTTAATAGCTTCTTTTTCAAACCCATATTTGATCTAGATCAACATTCCCAAGTCCAGATAATCCGACTATAGCCCCGTGTTATAGCAAGAGATTAAAGAGATAACGTATCTTTATTTTTTGTACATGTTTCTACTCAATGGATATTCGACATACCTTGAGTTCTTTACAGGAGAGGAACCCCTTCCTCTCCTTTTTTTATTCTCTTCATTTAAAGATTTTATATTTATTTTACTTAAATGAATGGCATTATTCTAATACCCCTTACTTTTTTGTCAGAATCTTAATCCAGATCAAAGCTTACCTCTCATCAGCATAAGAATATCACCATATTATTAATTGCTAAACATAGGAAAATAATGGAAAGTTTATTTAAAAAGAGTGTTATTTCTACTCTTATTGCAGGTTCGTTAGTGCTTACTTCTACTTCAGTTACAGCAGTTGAAAAAGGTGATTGGTTAGTTCGTTTTGGTGTCGCGAATGTTAACCCAAATGACAGTAGTACTGGCTTAAGCCTTGTTGGCTCAACAGCAACTGTTGGGGTTGATGGTAATTCTCAAGTATTTGCTAACCTCAGCTATATGATTAAAGAAAATGTGGCGTTGGAGCTTTTGGCCGCAACACCATTCTCACATGACATCGTAGGAACAGGCGCACTTTCAGGTTTAGGAAAAGTAGGTGAAACAAAACAATTGCCTCCGACTTTTAGTATTCAATATCACTTTAAGCCAAAAGCCAGTGTTCGCCCTTATGTCGGAGCAGGTATTAACTACACGATCTTTTTCAGTGAAAAGGCAACGAATACCATCACTTCATTAAAACTGGATAATTCATTGGGTTTAGCTTTTCAGGCTGGTGTCGATATTGATATAACAAAAAACTGGTTCTTTAATGCTGATATCCGTTACATCAACATTGAAACAACTGCTACAACTGATCTTGGTACTGCGGAAGTTAAAATTAATCCAATTGTTATCAGTCTTGGTATCGGTACGCGGTTCTAACTTTATATCCTGATTTTTTAAATTACATGTTTCCAGCATTTATTCTGGATCTTTTAGCATAACTTAAAAAATAAGGGGGAAGGTTTACTCCCTCCCCCCTTATTTTTTATAACCTCCCGGATTAAACAGGTATAATTTCCAGATTGTTTGGTCATTAATGCTGGCTAATAAATAACTTTATTAGTCTCACGCAAAAATGATCTTTAATTTATGTGCCAGGAAATTATTTCGTGTTCAACTTTACTAACCTTCCACCTCTTTCTTTATATATTCACTTTCCCTGGTGTGTGCAAAAATGTCCTTATTGTGATTTTAATTCGCATGAATTAAAAGATCCGTTAGATGAAAAGAAATACATCAATGCATTAATCAGCGACCTTGAACAAGAGCTACCCTTATTCTGGGGAAGAAGTATTAGCAGTATTTTTATGGGCGGCGGTACTCCAAGTTTGTTTAGTCCCGAAAGTATTGATCAACTTATTTCAGCTTTACGTGCCCGCCTTACTTTTGCGCCTGATATTGAAATCACGATGGAAGCCAACCCCGGAACAATCGAATTAGGAAAATTCAAAGAATTTAATTCAGCGGGCATTAATCGCTTATCTATCGGCATTCAAAGTTTTAGTGATGATAAACTCGAAAAGCTTGGTCGTATTCATGGTCGTAAAGAAGCCATTCGCGCTGCTGAACTTGCACATGATGCTGGCTTCAATAGTTTTAATCTTGATCTTATGTATGGATTACCTAATCAATCCTTACAACAAGCCGCTGAAGATATTGAAACAGCAATTGCGTTAGAACCGAAACATCTTTCACACTATCAACTCACTATTGAACCGAATACTTTTTTTCATCATCAGCCGCCCACTGTACCAAACGATGATAAATTATGGGAAATGCAGGTAGCTTGCCAGGCAAGTTTAGCAAAAAATGATTATGTACAATATGAAATTTCAGCATATGCAAAAAATAACTATCAATGCCAACACAATTTAAACTACTGGCAGTTTGGTGATTACCTTGGCATCGGTGCAGGTGCACATGGCAAACTCAGCAACGCAGCCGAACAAAAAATAATGCGCAGCTGGAAAGTAAAACAACCCCGGGATTATTTAGATAAAGCCACAAGCAAAAAAAGAATAGCCGGTGAAAAAAGTTTAACGCGTGATGATGCTACCTTTGAATTTATGATGAATGCTCTACGTTTAAATAATGGTTTTGAAACAGCAATCTTTCAGCAACATGTTGGTTTGCCTGTTTCCACTATCGAAAAAGCATTAAAACAAGCAGAAGAGAAAGGCTGGATAAACTGGGATTTAAAACGAATTAAACCAACAGATATAGGTCGACAATATTTAAATAATTTACTTGAGCTTTTTATGCCGGATTAAAAGTTAAAACAAACCGCCTTTCATCCAGCTTAATTATGAGTAAATACTGTATTAAATCACTGGTTTAAGTTATAAAAATAATAGAAATGTAATAATTTTAACTTATGTTAGACGGCGTGCCGCCTAAATCACTGTTAGAATTCAAAAGGAGAAAAAAATGACATTTTTAATTGAAGTTGATAGAAACGTGACAAATGGAACGGGGGCATTAAAATATTCATCTGGAAACGTATCAGTAGATACGCCATGCTGGTTTGAAATACAAAATAGCATAACAGCAAAGTCATATATACAATGTTCAGCAACACATATGGATAAAAAGAAAAATTCAATCGGTAACCCGCGAGAAGGAATTTATCTACCTAATGATCAAACTAACCGTACCGGCATATTTATTCATATGGGTACTAGTGCAGCTTGGTCTGAGGGCTGCATTGTTATTGAAGAGCAAGAACTTCTAAAAATATGGAATTCAATAAGCCCTAAAGATGCAAAAAATGTTACTGTTAAAATAAAAAACAACTAAATAGGCATACAACATGAATTTAAAACTTTTACTATTGTTATGCTTGATAAGTATCAATCCTATTATTGCTCACTCTAGCGAACAAGATGCAAAAATAATGTTAGATATGCTATTGAGCATTAAAAATGATAAATATAATACAACAACGAATGAAGGAAAAGCGATTTATGATTCTTTGTTAGAATATAAAACATGGAGCCGAGTATACATCAAATATGCAAAACCATTTAAAAAAAATAAAAGGCTAACAAAACAGGAAATGAAGTACCTATTATTCATTGGGTTTGTGGCGAGAGCTATTTTAGATGCCTCAACATCAGAGTCATTAGCAACCGATATAATACCAATATACAATCAAAATAAAGCGCTGCTTTTAAAGTCATTGGCAAGTCGTAATTTCTTAATACCTTCAACCTGTTATTATATGAATAGATATTTTGGTTTTGAAGACAAAAACGAAGAGAAAAAAATACCTTTTATTAAACAGAACAAAGAATTAATTATAATGTCGCTAGGTAAGGTTAAAGGAGACCAGTGCATGTCTTATTTCAAGTAAATATTAATTCTAACAAGCACATCCAGCGGATTGTCAAAAGTGACGTTTTTTTGTGTCGTTCGCTTCGCTCTTTCTCACACAAAAAAACGTCACTTTTGCCAACCGCTGATGGCAGTCGTTAACCATACCAAGCATAACAAAATATAAAATATGAAATATGAAATTAAAAGCAGTCACCCAATCGATGCGGTTTCCATTTCTGATTTTAACGCCTGTTTGTGTATTTTTAGGTGCGAGCATCGTTATTGCGAACCAAACAAATGTAAGTCTGTTATTACTTATACTGGCTTTACTTGGAGCTTTATTAGCTCATATTAGTGTTAATACGCTTAATGAATATTTTGATTTCAAAAGCGGGCTTGACCTTACAACAAAAAGAACAAAATTTAGTGGTGGTAGTGGCGCATTACCCCGAAACCCGGAAATGGTTGGTACTGTATTTATCGTAGGTGCCGCATCCTTGGTAGCTACTTTAATGATTGGTGCTTTCTTTGTTTGGAAATACGGAACAGGAATTATACCGATAGGTGTAGCCGGTTTGATATTAATCATTACCTACACAGAATGGATTAATAGATACCCGCTTCTTTGTCTAATTGCACCGGGTATTGGTTTTGGATTTCTTATGGTTGCGGGTACGCAGTTTGTATTAGAGGGAGAATATACACCATTGCCCTGGCTTGTAGCAGTAGTCCCTTTTTTTCTGGTCAATAATCTCCTGTTACTTAATCAATATCCTGATATTCAAGCTGATGCCAATGTGGGTCGTAATCATTTTCCAATTGCCTATGGAGTTAATCGCAGTAATATGGTTTACGGATTATTTGCATTAGCAACAATATCGGCAATTGTAGCCTATATCTTGATTGGCTACTTGCCCGCGCTGAGTTTAATAGCGCTGCTTCCTATGCCTCTCGCATTTTTCTCTTTATATGGAGCAATAAAATACGGAGAAAATATTGGGAATTCTCCACAATATCTCGGAGCAAATGTAGCCGTAACGATACTGACACCCCTACTACTAGGAATATCAATAATTATTGGCTAACAAGCGACTGAGGTGTCATCCCTATTAACTATTTATTTTAATTATCTTTTTATGAAAGAAATCAAACCCGATACTCCTTACAAACCTGTTTCATGCGGCCTTCACAGTCAGTATGAATTAGCAATTATGCATAAGAATAAACTTTATTTAAGCTGGTTAGCAGAAGGTAAGCTTGTCACAGAAACAAATCATACACCTGTTGATGTTCATACAAAAAACAAGGCGGAATATTTGATTGCTGAAACATCTGAACATAAAAATATTTGTATACGACTTGACCACATAACAGAAATGCGTATTCTTTCCTAATGACTAACCGCACCCATTGCAGTGATATTTATTCTTATCGCACTAAGGATGATTCTGAAATCAGGGAGCTCATGCACCCTAAATATCATGGTAACCAGAATCAAAGTCTTGCTGAAGCCATTATTAGTCCAGGACAAACTACACACCGTCACCACCATAAATTATCTGAAGAGCTTTATCATATTACCCAGGGACAGGGATTAATGTTTTTAGGTGATGACAAATTTGAAGTGAGCGTGGGCGATACTCTATGCATTAAACCTGGTACACCACATAACATTAAAAACACCGGAACAACTCCACTACATATTCTTTGTATGTGCTCACCCGCTTATAGCCACGAAGATACTGTTTTACTATAACTAAAGACGGATTTTTATATGCATATTGGGATTGATCTTGGTGGTACAAAAATTGAAGGCATTGCACTTGATGATGCTGGTAAAGAGCTCGTACGTAAACGTATAAATGCGCCCCAGGGCAATTACCAAAATACACTCAACGCAATTGTTGAGCTTATTTTCTATATTGAATCTGAAACACAGTTAAAAGGCAGCATAGGTGTAGGTATACCCGGCACCATCTCACCACAAACTGGTTTGGTTAAAAATGCTAATTCAACCTGGTTAATTGGCCACCCGTTACAAACTGATCTTGAATCTTCTCTAAATCGAAAAATTCATATAGAAAACGATGCAAACTGTTTTGTTGTTTCGGAAGCAACCGATGGTGCCGCAAAAGATGCTGAAATCGTATTTGGTGTCATTATCGGCACGGGAACTGGTGGCGGTATTTTTATTCGTGGTCAATCCATTATTGGTGCTAACGCCATTGCCGGTGAATGGGGGCACAACTCTTTACCCTGGCCGACACCAAAAGAATTACCTGGTCGAGATTGTTATTGTGGAAAACAAGGTTGTATCGAAACCTGGTTATCCGGCCCGGGCTTTGAAAAAGATCATCAATTAACAAATAAACTAACTCATCCAATTTTAGCAAAAGAAATTATTTTATTGGCAGAAAAGGGCAACAAAACAGCGCAAGCATCTTTACGACGTTATGAAGAACGTCTGGCTAAAAGTTTAGCCAGCATTATTAATATCATCGACCCTGATGTGATTGTATTAGGCGGCGGTATGTCAAACATTCAAAGCCTGTATAACAACGTACCAAAACTTTGGAATAGATATATTTTTTCTGATCATGTCACAACAAAACTCGTATCACCCAAGCATGGTGACTCAAGCGGCGTAAGAGGCGCAGCCTGGTTATAGTTGAATTTAGATGAAATTTTAGAGAAAAAATTTCCCGTCTCGTCGATCAGGCTATGTACCAGTCAAAAAAAAAGGAAGAAACTGCTGTGCCAGTATTTAAAATATAAAAGCTACTATAAACGTTATGCTCTTTTTATTCGTACTACATTCATAATTTCAAAATCCATTCCGGCAACAACTTCAACCGAAGGATAATAAGTCATATTGACTCGTGCACCTTTAAGATCTTTATATTGTTGTTTTCGTTTAAATTTAAAAGGCACGTCACAATCTTCTATCATTACCGTATTTATAATCCATTCATCTTTATTGCGCTGCACATGCGAAACAACTTTCACTAATTCGGAGTGAGTCAGCTCCTGATGTTTTTTAATGAGTTTATCTGGATCTGATTGCATCTTATTAATTTACTTTTTTGAAAATTAAATCCCAAACACCATGGCCCAGGCGCTGGCCACGCTGTTCAAACTTGGTTAATGGACGATAATCAGGTCGAGGTAAATATTGATTTTGACCTGCGGTATTTTCATAACCTTCAGTCGCATTCATAACGCGCATCATGTGTTTTGCATAATCTTCCCAGTCGGTTGCCATGTGAAAAACACCGCCAACTTTAAGTTTTTGTCTTAACAGCTGCACAAAACCTTCTTGTACTATTCGACGTTTATAATGCTTTGTTTTATGCCATGGATCAGCGAAGAATAAAAATACGGTATCAAGCGAATCATTGCCGATCATTTTATTTAAAACATCAATCGCATCCGCATTCATCACACGCAGATTAGTTAACCCCAACATTTCTATTTGCGTTAATAACGTACCCACACCAGGCCGATGAACTTCTATACCGATGTAATCACTTTCTGGATTATTTTTTGCTATTTCAGAAAGCGATGTACCATTACCAAAACCGATTTCAAGAATACGTGGCGCAATACGATTAAAAACATCATCAAAATTTATATTTTGATCTTGCAGATCTAAACCGTATAAAGGAAAAAGTTCTTTAATGGCTCGCGCTTGCCCTGTTGTTAAACGACCTTCACGTTTAACAAAAGAACGAATCCGACGAAGGAGTGTTTTTTCTTCAAGCATAAATATAGAAAGCCGTTAACTTATAACTTTTTCAACTTTAAAAAAATGTTCCATCAATAGGCGACGAGGCACTTGCATAACGTTTACGCGGCATACGTCCTGCAAGATAAGCTTCACGTCCTGCTTCAATGGCTTTTTTCATTGCGGATGCCATTAGCACAGGATTTTTTGCACCGGCAATCGCGGTGTTCATTAACACACCATCACAACCAAGTTCCATTGCAAACGCTGCATCAGAGGCTGTACCAACACCTGCATCGATTAAGACGGGTACATTTAATTCTTCAATAATAAAACGAATGCCATAAGGGTTTTGCACACCTAAACCGGAACCAATCGGTGCAGCTAATGGCATTACCGCAACACAACCCATTGCTTCGAGTTCTTTTGCGATCAATAAATCATCCGTGGTATACACCATGACTTCAAAATCTTCTTTAATTAAAATTTCAGCGGCTTTTAATGTTTGAATAACATCCGGGTATAAGGTTTTTTCATCGGCTAAAACTTCAAGTTTTACCAAATTGTGTCCATCTAATAATTCACGCGCTAAACGACACGTGCGCACTGCATCATCTACGTTATAACAACCTGCAGTATTCGGTAAAATGGTGTATTTCTCAGGAGGAATCGCATCCAGTAAATTAGGCTCATCTGGTCGCTGTCCCATATTGCTACGACGAACTGCAACCGTCACAATTTCTGCACCACTCGCTTCCGTCGCAAGGCGCGTTTCTTCGTTATCTTTGTATTTTCCGGAGCCTACTAATAAACGGGATGAATATGTTTTGCCTGCAATTACCAGCGGCGAATCTTTAATTGTATCTGTCATTCTTTTTTCCAAATATGTACTTAATTTCTGCCCTAAAAGATCATGTCATTACGAGGAAACAACGTGACCGAAGCAATCTCATGAAATACCGTAATTGTCTGGAGATTGCTTCATCGTTCCTCCTCGCAATGACGAGTTATTTCTATCTATTTTAACCACCACCTACCGCGTGAACAATTTCAACTTTATCGCCGGCTTTAAACACATGCTCGGCATAAATGCTGCGCGGCACAATATCTAAATTCACTTCCATGGCAATACGTTTTCCCGCAATATCCATATCTTCAACTAATTGTGCAGCGGTGAGTCCATCCAAAACATCACGCTGCTCACCATTTACAATAATTTGCATATAAAACCCTAAAATACTGGTCGATGGAATTTTAGATATGATATATCCTCTAAACCACCCTAAATTAAAAAAAACAATAATATGAGAATTCTACCACAGCTTATACCTTGCAACACGGCCGGCACACTCGACCGTTTATTTCGTATCCGATGCCTGACCTCGCCAGATCGAATAGCTTATCGCTATTTTGATCGGGAGACTAAAACCTGGCCAGAAGTTAGCTGGAAAGAAATGGCCGATTTAACCAGTCGCTGGCAACAGGGGCTTAAGCAGGAGAATTTGTCTGAAGGTGACCGTGTTGCCGTTCAGCTAAAAAATAGTATTGAATGGATCGCTTTTGAGCAAGCTGCGTTAGGTCTGGGCCTGGTAGTCGTTCCTCTGTATGTCGATGACCGCGCAGATAATGTGGCTTATATTCTTCATGATGCCGGCGTTAAAGTACTGCTCGTAAATGATGATAAACAATGGCAGGACTTATCCGTACACATTGATGAAGACTCTCAATTAAAGCGCGTGGTGTTATTAAATAGCAAGAACACAGCACAAACCGATAAAATTCTTAGTGCTGTTGAAACCTGGCTGCCTAAGCAATCAGGTTACTTACAAGAACGCGGTGGTGATCCCGATAAATTAGCAACCATTGTTTATACCTCGGGCACAACCGGACGACCTAAAGGTGTAATGTTAAGCCACCGTAATATTTTATTTGATTCTGAATCACTACTAAAAAAAATTGGTATTGATGATCCACACACACTTGAGCTTCTTTCATTTTTACCCTTATCTCACATGTATGAACGCACCATTGGTTATTACGTGCCAATGATGGCGGGTGCTAAAGTCTCTTATGCACGCTCGGTACAACAGCTTGCGGAGGATTTTCAAACAATTAAACCAACTATGATTGTGACTGTCCCGCGCATCTTTGAACGTTTTTATGACAAGATGCAGCAAAAACTTTCCAAACAATCGATTGTGGCACGATCTATATTTCGTTTGGCCGTTTATGTGGGCTGGAAAAATTTTCGCTTCAAGCAAAAAACTGCCTGGTTTAATCCAGTCACCATTCTAAATCCATTGCTCAATAAAATTATCGCGACAAAAGTTCAACAACTACTCGGGGGCAGATTAAGGCTTGCCGCCTCAGGTGGTGCCGCCCTTCCCGAAACAGTCGCTCGCACTTTTGTCGGTTTAGGTATTAATATTTTTCAGGGCTATGGCCTGACCGAAAGCAGTCCCGCTGTCACTATGAATAATTTTTCACTTAATATTCCAAATAGCGTTGGTGAAATAATGCCAGGCATTGAATTACGTGTTAGCGACAATGATGAGTTACAAATTAAAGGCCCAGTGGTCATGTTAGGTTACTGGAATAATCATCAGGCAACGAGTGAAATAATGACTGGAGATAGTTGGTTACGCACCGGCGACAAGGCCCGTATCGATGGTCGTGTTGTTTATATTACCGGACGCATTAAAGACATTCTTATTATGTCGAACGGTGAAAAAATCCCGCCGGTTGATATGGAACAAGCTATTGCACTTGAACAAGATTTTGAACAGGCATTAATTGTAGGCGAAGGCAAACCTTACCTTAGCGCATTAATCGTTTTAAATGGTGAAACATGGCCGCAGCTGGCGCAACAACATGGGCTTGATCCACTGGATCCTGAAAGTTTAAAAAACAAAAAGCTCATGTCTACCGTGTTAAAGATAACCGCCAAAGCGCTACATGATTTTCCCGGTTACGCAAAAGTACGTCGCGTATCCTTATCGCTACAACCCTGGACTATCGAAGATGGACTGGTTACACCAACATTAAAGATTAAGCGCGCTTTAGTTGTGAAAAAATTTCAGAAAGAAATTGAAGCTATGTACTAAAAGTTATTCGATATTCCAGTTACCAATATCATCATCACTCGGTTGCCCATCAGGCCCTAATGAATAAAGATCTAAATCCGTATGCGTGCCTGGAAAGAGGTATAAATATTCCTGACCCCATGGATCTTTATTTAACTTTTTAATGTAGCCGCCTTTTTTATAATTACGCGGTTGTGGTGATCCAGAAGGTTTGGTCACTAACGACTCTAAACCTTGATCCGTACTTGGATATTGATAATTATCTAATTTATAAATATTCAGCGCACTTTCCAGAGCACCAATATCATGCTTGGCTTTTTCAATTCGAGCCTGTTCAGGACGACTCATTATTTTAGGTACAACCGCAGCTGCCAGAATTCCCAGGATCACAACAACAACCATGATTTCAATTAAGGTGAAACCTCGCTGATTAAGCCGCTTAAAATTATTATTCATACAACACAATTCCTATTTTAGTCATTATTCTACCACAACCACATTACTTCGATTCCCACATTGCGGGTTTCACTACGTGGTTCTAAAGCACCATCAAAATAACCATCTAAATCACAATCCACTAAATTCCCGTTTCTTGTAAGCGCGATAGTATTACTCTTACCTATATCAATTATTTCATAATACGGCGTTACTGTAAGAACATGATTTCTTGTTTTCACCTTAACAGGTAACGAAAAACGGGCACCCGATTTATTACCTAAATTAACCTGGGCGTCATCATATCCACAGAAGCCTAAATAATCGATGTCCATTTTGGCACTCATCATTTTCGTATATCTAAAGTCATAACCAACAGAAACATCTTCATTCACGGCAAAATTTGCCGCATAACCAAGTATGCCATAAAACCATTTATAGTCTTCCAGCAGGCCGGAAACCGCCCTGCCAGTAATGTCTTGTCCATTGAGAATATGGCGGTACCAATAGCGATAACCTAGCCCTATGTAAGGTTCATGCCTTTGTGCTATTCGCATACCTAACTTGAAATGGCTGTCGAAAATAATAGCGATAGAATTCGTTTTAGTTGGAACACCGTCTTGTGTTTGACCATCGTACTTAATTCTATTGCCATAAAGCTGGCCCACTAACTCCGTAAAAAGATTTTGATAGCTTTGTTTACGCTTAATAATAACACCCGGTATTAAACCCGTCTCACCATCAAGAAAAATATTATTATCGTCATACTCTGTATAATCAAAAGCCATGAGACCAACGCCAATTTCAATACCTGCCTTCTGAGCCATGCTTGATTGAGTCGCTTGAATAAAAAACATCCCCACCATAAAGGTGGTGGCTCTAGTAAAAAAAAGGCATTTAACTTGTCGCAATGTAAATAAACTCCAAGGCTACAGATTGTAGGGTTAGGATTTAAGTATCAATCTGATTGCGTAAAAACTCAATAGACAATTACCACAGAAGAACATTTATACAGATGATTACCGACAGGCTATACTCAAGTATCAATATTTTATGAGCACATTTTAAAATGAAGATTTTATTCAAAATTTCCTTCGGTCTGTTAATACTTATCGTAATTGCAGCTGTAGGTTTTGCCCTTACATTTAATCCCAATGATTATAAAGATGACATCATCACCCTTTTTAAAGAAAACACCGGTCGTCAATTAAGTATTCCGGGAGATATTTCATTATCGCTTTTTCCCTGGATAGGATTAGAACTCGGTAAAATTGAAATAAGCAATGCAAAAGGTTTTGGCAAACAACCTTTTGCAAAAATGTCACACATGCAGGTGCGTGCAAAATTTTGGCCCCTGCTTGCTCAACGGCTTGAAGCAGATACGATTGTTATCGAAGGCTTAAAGCTTAACCTTGCCAAAAATAAACACGGCATCAGTAACTGGGATGATTTAATAAAAGATAAATCTCAGGCTAAAGCTGAAACAACAGCTCAATCTCCATCCAAAACAAAAAAAGAAAAAACCAGCGCCAAAAATATACTGGCCGCCGTCGCATTAAATGGTCTTGAAATTAAAGACGCGCAGTTTAACTGGCATGATCAACAACAAAAACAGAAAGTAACGATAAAGGGTGTGCAATTAAGCATAGGGAAATTAAAGCCTGAAACTAAAATACCTTTTAATATACAATTTCATCTTCAGGAAAAATCTCTGGACGCTAAAATTAATTTCAGCAGTAATATTCTTTTCTCATCGAACCTTCAACAATTCTCTTTTTATGAAACACAGCTAACATCAGATTTAAAGTTGGCTGCACTGAAAAAACCACTCTCACCACAATTTAACAGTGCATTAATGCAACTCAACCTTGAAAAACAAACATTTAATACTAAAAAACTAAGCCTGTCTGAAAGCTCGCTAAAACTGCAGACAAAAATTGCCGCAAAACAATTATTTACTCAACCTTATATAAACAGCCAAATAACACTATCCCCATTCAACCCCCGTACTCTCACTGACAAGCTCTCTATTACGCTGCCTGACATGAGCGATAAAAAAGCGCTCACCCGGTTAAGTGCTCAAATAAATATCAAAGGGTCGTTAGAAAAATTTGATTTAACAAATATAGAGTTATCGCTCGATGATACAAATATCGTTGGCAATGCAAAACTCAAACCCATGCCCGGATCTTCTGTGGTTAATCTTGTTGTTGATAACATTGACCTTGATCGTTATTTGCCAAAACCTGTTCCTGCTAATAAAGAATCAAAAACGTCGAAAAATAAAAGCAAAGTTGCTGAAGCAGCAATAATGCCTGTTGCCTTATTAAGTTTGGTTAATGTAAATGCTGATTTTAAAATAAAAAAATTACGCATCAAAAAAACACACTGGAACAACCTTCATCTTGTCGCTCATTCAAAAAACGGGCTTTTACAAATAAAACCGTTAACCCTGCAAGGTTATGATGCGAAAATCCAAAGTGACTTTAAAATCAAAAAAGTCAAAAACAACGCAATACTCTCCGGCAACATCAATATACAAAATATAAAAGCAGGCGAATTACTCAATGACTTAACCGGTAAAGATAAGTTAAAAGGAAGAACATCTATAACCGCCAGCTTCAACACCTCCGGTATTAAGCTATCTCAACTAAAACAAAACCTGAACGGAAATTTTAAACTTAAACTGCAAAATGGCACGCTAAAAGGATTTGACCTTCATCATCAACAAAAAGTTTTAAAAGCAAAATTAAAACGGCAAGCAATACCTGTAACACCAAAACCTGAAGAAACAAAAATTGCTAATCTCAGCGCAACAGCGATTATTAAAAAAGGGATTTTAAGTAACAAAGATTTACGTGCAGCCACGCCACTCTCGCGCATTACTGGACGTGGCACGGTTAACCTGGTCAAAGAACAACTCCATTACACGGCCTCGGTAAAGTTCACCTCATCAACGGATATAAAAGCCAACACCCCCTATGAAAAAATGAAAGCCATACCGCTCGATATTTATATTCGGGGCACATTCGACAAACCCAGTATAAAAGCTGATTTTTCAAAAGCATTAAATCAATTAGTTAAAAAAGAACTCAAAAAACAGGAACGCAAAGTAAAAGATAAAGCAAAAAAGGATATTAAAAAGAAATTAGAGAAAAAAATTGGCGACAAACTTAAAAAACTTTTTAAATTTTAAGCACTCGAAAGTAAATATGAATAAAAACCATACTTTTAGCCAGAAGTTACTCCACTGGCATTCACAACATGGCCGTCATGATTTGCCCTGGCAACAAAATCGCAACTTATATCGGGTTTGGATTTCTGAGATCATGCTGCAACAAACTCAAGTAACCACGGTCATTCCTTATTTTGAAAGATTCATGGCACGCTTTCCCGACATTCACACATTAGCCGATGCCAGTCAGGATGAAGTACTGCATCTTTGGACGGGACTAGGTTATTACGCCCGCGCACGAAATCTACATAAAGCGGCACAAATTATTCGTGATGACTATGCTGATCAATTTCCGCAAGACTTTGATAGCATCTTAGCCTTACCCGGTATTGGACGTTCGACTGCCGGTGCAATTTTGGCGCAAGCCTTAGGACAACGACATGTCATTCTTGATGGAAATGTGAAGCGAGTACTCACTCGACTTTATGCCATTGAAGGCTGGCCGGGGAAAAAGGACGTTGAAAATCAATTGTGGGCACTGGCTGAATCACTCACACCTGAACAGCAACTCACCGACTACACCCAGGCAATTATGGATCTCGGCGCAAGCGCCTGTGCGCGTAAACCGAATTGCCCAGATTGTCCCGTTACCGACTTATGCCAGGCCCATCAACAAGACAATGTGATAACCTATCCCACCCCTAAAAAACGTAAGGCACTGCCGGTTAAAACAACGCATATGCTGGTTTTGCAAAATAAAGCTGGAGAAGTGTTGCTGCAACAACGTCCACCTAGCGGCATTTGGGGCGGGCTCTGGAGCTTGCCTGAGTGCTCTGAAAATGATATCAATAACATCCCACAATGGTGCGAACAACAACTAGGGCTGCTTATAGACAACATCGAAAGCCAGCCGCTTTTTCGCCACACTTTCAGTCATTTTCACCTTGATATTACCCCTATTGCTTGTCAGGTAAAAAGCCCTGCAAATCATGTGATGGAAGCGACAAACAGAGTCTGGTATAACACGCAGCGGCCTGAATCACTGGGGCTACCCGCACCGATAGTAAAAATATTAAACAGGAGTTAAACACATGGGCGAAATGGTAAATTGTGTAATTTTAAAGAAAGAAGCTGAAGGCCTTGATAGAGCGCCATATCCGGGTGAAATCGGTCAACGCATCCTGGCAAATGTCAGTAAAGAAGCCTGGAAAATGTGGATGAAACAGCAAACCATGCTGATGAATGAAAACCGTCTCAGCCCAATGGATCCTAAACACCGCAAGTTTCTGGAAGACGAAATGGAAAAATTCTTTTTTGGTGAAGGATCTGCAACAGTTGAAGGATTCACACCTGAATAATCGACTTGACGTCCGGCTCATGATCACGTCTAATACGCGGCTGTTGATGGCCGGATAGCTCAGTCGGTAGAGCAGAGGATTGAAAATCCTCGTGTCCCTGGTTCGATTCCAGGTCCGGCCACCACTAACTCTTTATTTCTAAAGGGTTTCCTAGGTAGTCCACGAAGTATCCCACTTAATGTCGTGCACACAGCGTGCATAAAATTGTATTTTTGTGCTCATTTGAGTGGGAGAAAACAAGTGGCTTCGATCCAAAAAAATACCCGTAAAACCATCAATTCCGAGACTGGGAAAACCAAACAACACTCCTCATATCGTGTTTTCATCCGGCATAAAGGGCTACGTGCGATAACAAAAACATTCTCAACAAAGAAACTGGCTTCCGCATTTGCGGCTCGTATGGAAAGCGACCGTGAGGCAGCACTTGCCTACGGTGATGGACGTGCTCGTTCTCGTACGATTAGTGAAATGTGCGACCGCTATCTCGAAAATTGGTCAGGAAAAGACATCACTCGCAAAAGACGCGTCACCTGGTGGAAAACTCACATTGGGCATTTGACCTTAGCGGACATCAATCAAGACATCATACTCGATCAAATAGAACGGCTGACTAAAGGTAATGATAAATCTAGCCCCTTAGCAGATAAAAAACCATTACCGAAAAAAAGTAAGCCCCGTTCACCTGCCACGGTTAATCGCTACGTATCTGCACTATCAGCTGTTTACCAAGAAGCCATCAGTTGGCGTTGGATTACGGTCAACCCATGTAGAGGTATTAGACGAGGCAAAGAAAATAATCATTTTGAACGATTCCTTTCTGATGATGAACGTAAACGTTTAATTACTGCTGCATCTAAATCTAATTGGAAACACTTACACCTTCTTATAACCATAGCTCTTTCAACTGGTGCTCGACGTGGTGAATTACTGGGATTACGTTGGCGCGATATCAACTTTAAAAATCAAACAGCTATGTTACATGATACAAAAAATGGGAAGCCTCGTGTGTTACCTCTACTCACTTCCATTGTTCATGAGCTACAACAATTCTCCAAAATAAGACGACTGGATAACGAGTTAGTTTTTTCTGGTAAAAAACCGTGCAAATCCTATACTATTGAGAAACCGTGGAAAAAAGCACTCAAACAAGCACACATTGAAAACTTTCGATTTCACGATCTACGCCATAGTTGTGCAAGCTATCTAGCCATGAATGGAGTAAGCGAAATTACAATAGCAACATTACTAGGTCACCAAACCATGTCGATGGTAAAACGTTATTCACACTTAAACACACAATACAAACAACAAGTCATTAATGAAGTATTCGGTCAGTTATTTGGGAAACAAGCTAATGACAGAAGATGAAAAAGATAAATGGAATGAAACTTCCGTTGAAAACTGGGAAGAGTATTACCAACCTTCTATTGATAAAGCTATGGCTGGAAATTTTGAAGAAGGAAGATGGCTTTTTCGTGATGCTTTAGATTATTTAAAAAGAAATCATTCTATGCCAGATATTTTACGCCTTTATCTAGTAGAAATTATGCAAAAAGCTTTAAAGCATGATAGTAAACAGATGTCGAAGCACCTCAACATTACTAAACCTAATCATCCACCAGCTGGTAAAGATAAAAAAAAGCACTACGTGATAGCACAAAATATTTATATTAAAAATAAAAACAAAGAAGATACCTTACCAAATTTAATATTAGATGCCTCACTTGAAACCAATAAAAGCGTCAGAACTGTTGAGCGAATATATAAAAAGTATTTAGAGCATGTAAAGCTAGCTGATGAATTCAAAGATCTAACAAAATATAAATGAGCTAATTAATAATGAAAAAATTCTATAAAAATATAAACAGATAATTTTCATTGAATCTCTGATTACACTTCTACGTTCACTTCTAC
>CAZSCK010000028.1:0-7529 GCA_964605385.1 uncultured Thioalkalispiraceae bacterium | reverse complement strand
CACTTCTACGTTCACTTCTACATTCACTTCAACTTCCGCTTGGATTGTTGAATAAATATCAACATCTTCGTCAGGTACTTCGATACTAATCAATAGGCAATATCGTACTGAATTTTGCCATCGATCTAAAGCTGTACGATATTTCCACCAGCCCCCCACTGGAAATACTGCAATAGTATGCATATCAGCTAAATCAGCTGCAGTACCTGTCCATATATCTGAGTGCAATGAGCCGCGAGTACGTAATTGAGGCCCAAACAGCCAACCATCACTATCTCCTTCTGGGCCATCATAATTATTGTTAACTGCTGAACCATTAACGTAACTACTAAAATTTTCAAAAGACTGCCCAGGGCGAATTACTTCAAACCGAAGGCCATGGGACTGATAACTATAACGTTGACGGTAACCACGTCTACCTGGGTTAGGTTCAATAAAATGGGATAAAGTAATACGAAGCTTTACCTCCAAGTCTTGTGGTAACTGTTGCAAAATTTCAATAGGCCAAGGAAGTTTATATAGCCGCATCTCATTTAACTTTGGATCAGTTGATGCTGTCGCATTATTATTTTTTGTGAATGGCTTAATATAATCCTGAGCAACCAAAGTTAGTGCATGGTCTGCACTGTAACGTGAACGTTCAAGGTTAGTTACTCCGTAACCAACTGTCCTCAACATTGTCTCTTTTGCAACCTTAGGGCTATGTTTTTGATGCAATAAACCAAATCGTTGAAGCATAGAAGGAGTCCACTCAGCGGCATGTACTAAAAGAGCACGAATAGTCTCAGGCCAATAATCTGGATATTCAGACATGAGTATAGCTGCTTGATAAGAAACAGCCGCTGTTGCTGCGCTGGTATCTGCTATTGTTTCGAAAAGTTGTCCGGCTGAACGACCAGATGTGGTTAACAGCGAAACAGTATCTGCATCGGTTATTTCAGACTGATCAGGAGAAATAAGACGATTACCTCCTTCAGCAACAACATCGGGTTTTATTGGTGCTTGCTTTTTCCATCCCCAATTTACTGATGAACTAGTAGCAGGGGATGCATCACCTGAAGCGGCAACAGGAGACCATCCATCAAAATCAGGATCATCATTTGTTGTAAGTTCAGTGTAAGCTCCTACGGTGAGTGCATTCCAGGATTGCGCTGGATCTTCAATTTCCGTCAGATGTATTTGATCCCAGTATTCAGGCTCCACTGTTAACTCTCTATTATTTCCTGCAGAAATTACATATAAACGACGAAGCTCATCTATTTCTCCATATGCTGATAGATCTATTTCTGCAGACCATGAAGATGGCTGGCCTCCTATTGCCTCTGGTGGTGAAGTGACTGCCAACGAATAAACACGCTGCCAATCTGGTCGGTCCGCTTCGAGCTTTGCAGCTGTACCCACTGTAATAGCTCCATACAACTCTGGATCATTCTGTCCATTTGGAGGAAGAATTCTCGCGGACTCAATGTAATGATTAAGTTGCACGGTTCCATTATCTAAAATTGCATGTTGAAGGTTTTCAAATAGGGCTATTCCAGCTTGTTTAGAACCATGGTCATTAAATTGACTAGGTGGGTTATAAACATCATAGTGTGGCCATTGTGGGTTCCAGCTTACAGCAAGATCCTGATGAATAGCCTTTGATAAAATCGGATGGTCGTAATTAACACCTGCATCAAGAATACTGACTGACGTTCTGATGCCCTCTTGAAATTGAATTCTATTAACCAGATCATCACTCCATTCTTGTTGTTCTATTGGTGAGGAGTCGATCAAAACATTGGGCGTTTCCTTAGCACTTCGTAATTCTTCTAGATTAGATATTAACTCTAAAGCCTGCTTTAATTGATCAACTGAAGCTCGAATCAAAACAACAGCTGTGTCAAAAAAGAACTGAGAGGTATTACCAAGCTGAGCTCCAATTCGTTCTGCCAAAGCATGGGCAATTTGTAATGGTTCTTCGTCCCCTCTTTTCTTTAACCATAGCTCCCACCACAATATTTGTTGATTATCTTCAGGGTATTTATCTGGATTATCAGTCCAGAAAGATCGTAAGTCTGCCAAACGAATATTAAAAATACTCGCAATAAGTTTATGATTGTAAGGAAGATTTGTTACGGTATCTTTCTCTGGGTTAAGGTACTGTTCCAGTTTACGAAGAAAAGAATTCCGTTTTGACTCAGGGATAAAAACTACTACAACCTCACAGTTATCATCATTAACTTTACATGAATGTAACTTAAAGTCTTGAGTATCCAAACTATCAAGGGGAAGCTTCACATCTGGATAACTAGTTATTTCAACATATATACCAGTGTCTTCGGTGATAGGTGGTTGGGCCTGATCGTGTCTTTCCTGATATTCAGAAACTAACGCATTATATTGCGTTGTAAGATACTGCCCATGTTGCTCTCGATTTCTTTGAGGAACTACTGAACTACGACTTTGAGTTTTTGAAGTAAAACCTTCTGTCTTTGAGAAACCTACTACTGAGATGTGGCGTTTTCCCGATGCCATAGTCTTCCTTATTTTGTTTAATTATTTTGCTGCTTTACGACGCTCTATAGCTTTAAGTAGTACATCGGTTGAAATCATTTTGTCGTGATTAAGCACTGTTTCTTTCGCAGCATCTTCAGATGCACGAGTTACTTCTGCAGCACTAAGACCTTCTGCAGCTTTGGTGACCTTAGGCCACTTTAATGCCTTTAAATTGAAAGCTACAAGTCTATTATTAATAATAGTTTTAATTTGGGCCTGCTGCGGCTTTTCAAAACGAATAATGTCATCAAACCTACGATAAAGTGCCTTGTCTAATAATTCAGGATGATTAGTTGCTGCGAGAATAATGCTATTTGATGGATCTTGTTCAACAAATAATAAAAAAGAATTTAGTACTCGTCTAATTTCTCCTACATCGTTTTGTGAACCTCGTTGAGTACCTATCGCATCAAATTCATCAAACAGATAAACCGCTCGTGTTTGTTTGATATGATCAAAAACCAAACGGAGCTTAGCTGCTGTCTCTCCCATAAATCGAGTAATCAAGCTATCAAGAACAATAGTATAAAGTGGTAATTTCAACTCGGTAGCAAGAACAGCTGCAGACATAGTCTTGCCCGTACCTGGTGGACCAGTAAATAATAATTTTCGACGAGGGTTCAGTCCAAATTCTGCTAATTTATCTTTTTGTCGCTGCTCTAGAATCACCTTATCTAAATGCTTACGGATCTCATTCGATACTACCAATTCGTTAAAATGAATTGAAGGATGCGTTAACTCTAGTAAACCATTAATCTCACCTTTAGGCTGTTGTACAAATGGCGTTGGTGTGGAAGAAATCTCAGAAGCAGTTGATTTTTGTGACTTTTCAACCAGACTCTTAATCTCATGAGCGAGCTTGTTGTGTCCTTGTCTAGCTTCACGTGCTGCCACCTGTAAAGCAACAGAGTAGAAACGCTGATCATCACGTTCAGCGTGGCTTCTTAATAAGGATTTTAATTGTTCAGCAGTAGCCATAATTTTAGTTCTCAGATATATAGCTATATTAGCTCGAAAAAGAATGTAGTGCTATGGATTTAAATATAGCCATAAGTTAAATATTTTCTTGTATTAGCCAAATTAATATTTTAATACATTAAGTACCCTGCTTAACGTCGTGCAACTACCCACCTAGGTACTTATTGTTAAGCCTCTTAACACGAGGGCTCAACAATGAACACATTCAACCTTACAGAACCACCAAGATCTGAAGACCTAAAAGAATACCTCACCATAGAAGGAATGCTTAAAGAGTACCCTTCTCTTTTCAAAAAAGATCAACTCCGTTGGTTATTACGCAATCGAGCTAATAATAAGCTTGGTGATCATATTTGTAGAGTTGGAAGATTACTTTACATCCATGTCCCTGGATTTATTTCTTGGATGCGTCGTCAAAAATAAAAACGACCACCCGCAGAGACTAATCAAACAGGGTGGCCGTACAAGGTAACTTCAAAATGAATTATAGCACACCAACTTATTCCGAGTATGGCGATGCCCTATATGCTCAGGGGTATATCCCGATACCCATTGTTAAAGGAAAAAAATATCCCGCAATTAAAAACTGGACTCAAGCAGATACCGATGAAATAGATATTGCTCGATGGATACAACAAGGTAAGGGAGATTGTGGTATTGGTATCCTTACTGGAAATATCGTTGCTATTGATATTGATGTTAGAGATAAAAAGACCGCAGACAAATTAATAAAGTGGTGCCTTCAAAATATAGGTAAAGCACCAATTCGTTTTGGTAACAAACCAAAAGCCTTACTTGTTTATCGTACTGATAAACCTCTTACCAAAATTAGCTCTCCAATGTACACAAATAACTTAAAGCAAAATCATCAAATTGAAATACTAGGTCAAGGGCAACAATTTGTAGCTCACGGTATTCATCCTGATACAAATAAGCCTTACGAATGGAAAGGTGAAGTTGACTTACTTAAAGTAAAAGCTGATGAACTGTGCCTAGTTAATGATAAACAACTAAAGCTCCTATTCGATGAATTCAAAAAATATGCAAAATTTAATAATTGGGAGCAAAAAGTTCAAAATAACAAACAGCCGCTACAGGGTGAAGACGTTAAGCTTTTGCCTAATTCTGGCGAGTGGATGAAGTCTAAATGTGACATTACTGATGAAGACTTAGCAATAGCTTTGTCTTTTATCAATGCAGATGACTATAGCCGATGGGTCTCAGTCGGTATGGCCTTATATCATCAATACGATGGCAACTCTGATGGGCTAGATCTATGGAATACCTGGTCATCAAAATCGGATAAATATAGTAATGACTGTGAAAAGAAATGGAACAGTTTCAAAGCCACTGGAAAGCACAATACAACTACACTAGGCACTGTCCTACACTATGCAAAGGAAGCAGGTTGGAAAATGGAAAGCCCATCTTCTTCTATTTCTGGTTTTAGTTTAATACCTTATATGGAAATGCTTAACAATGTAGGGCCTATAGATTGGTTAATTGATGGCTTAATAGAATCAGATGCTTTAGGACAACTATATGGCCCTCCAGGAAGCTACAAAACATTTATCGCTCTTAATATAGGGCTGTGTATTGCTAGCGGTATTGACTGGTATGGCCATAAAGTTAAACAAGGCCCTGTTATCTATATTAATGGCGAAGGCTTTAACGGCATAGCACGTCGTACAGAAGCATGGCGACACCACAATAATGTTGAGGGAGATTTACCTATCTCATTCAGCAATACCTCTACAATCCTTACAGATGAAAATGCAGCTGAAAAAGTCATGCAAGAAATAGAATCTTTTACGAAAATATATGGCCACCCGCAACTTATCATCATAGATACATTAGCTCGTAATGCAGGTGGTGATGAAAATTCCACTCAAGACATGAGCAAGTTTATACATCATCTTGATAAGTACTTACGCGTTCCTTTTGGGAGTTCTATTTTAACAATTCATCACACAGGACTTTCAAACGACAATCGTGCCCGTGGTTCATCTGTAATACGTGCTGCTATGGACTTTGAGTATCAAGTGAAAAAAACAAGTCAAACTGTCGAACTCAAATGTACAAAAATGAAAGACGCTGAACACCCGCACCCCTTATACCTAGCAAAAGAACCCGTTATGTGGGGTATTGATGAAGAAGAAAATAGTTTGGTTTTAATCGAAACAGATAAAATCCCAGAGAAAAAGAAACGACAAAAGCTTGGAGTTCGTCAACAAGCAGCAATGGATGAACTTGAACGTCAAATTGATAAGAGTGAAGCAGGAAGAGTATTACTTTCTCAATGGAAAGAGGCTTTAGTAGATAACCAAATAATTAAAAACCAACAAAATGTATCAAATGACTTTTACAAGATAAAAAACAATGCATTAGATCGTGAGCTTATTATTATTGAAAGAGAATGGGTAAAATTCAACATACCCAGTGGTAGTGATGATGAAACTATCTCCTAACTGTATCACCCAACTGAATACCTTTAATACCCCAAGTAACCCAACTGGGTCAGTCATAGCATCCCCCAAGTCCCCCCATCTCTATAGAGATGGGGACAGGGTATGCTTAAGACCGATGTTTTAAATTATAAGCTGGAAAATAGTTTTTGGAGTCCATAGAAAGAGAGAGTTTTCTTAGTCCATAGAAAAAATGGAGATGAGTTTTCGTATTCGGTTTCACGAGAGTTTCGGGTATCAGTTACGAGGGTCTTTTTCGACATAGGTATGTAAAAACTCTAAAAATCTCATGAAACCGAATCAGAAAACTAGAAATAATAATTGGAGTAAAAATATAAAAACATATACAGCAGATAAAGCTATTCTCGCCTGGAATCCTAATTCTAACCAGGTAAAGATAGGCCCACTTCTTGACAGCTGGTCAAAGGATTGGACTGAACCTTATCTCATGACAGGCTTAGGAGCATACGAAGCTATTCGTAGAATGAGTTTTGAAGAAAGGACACTATATGTCATGGCTGAATTTAAACGCCTAGTAGTGGACTATAAAGTTTCACCCGCTGCGTTACATAAAGAAATGTGTAAGCTAGAAGAGTATCAAAGACAAACTGAAAATTGGTTATAAGTAAACATGTGAAATTTTCGTCTAAATAACGTTTTACTCTTCAATAAATACTACACGCAAATAAATTAAGAGTAGCAACAGATGAAATGATTAAACAACAATTTAAACTTGATAGAGGACAAACAACCAACCAACAGGTTACTTGTTACCAAAGAAACAAAGGGAAAAACCAACGAGTAAACTAACTACTTTTCTTTAAATTTAACAGCAACTCCACTTGCTTGGACGCTTTCCCAGCAATTAGTACCCCATGCGTCAGTCCCTTGTGAGTCAAAAGTAACATCAATTACTCCATCAGCATCTAATTTCAAAGCTTCTAACCTTAATTGTAGAAGAGCATTTCCTTTTGATGCAGGAGGATCCCAAGCCAAATGTTTACAAGAATAAGCTGTAATATTACCAAGGTGAGTTAAAATTTCCGGTTGAGCTTTAGAGCTATCAATTGTATATATTTTAACTTTATATGCTTGTTGTATTGTCGCTTTTGGGGTTTTGGAGACATCTGTAACTGGCACATATGTACTACAACCCGAAATTAAAACAATAAAAATGATATAAATATATTTCACACTGCCTCCACATTAATCTGTGTAGCTTTTTGTTTAAGCTGCTCTCTCAACATATCTGTTGGTTGTAAATGCTCATCTAACAATCCTTCAGCTATGAGTTGAGAAAATGGTTTAGCATTCACTATTTCTGACATAGTCGGCAATTGAAAATCGTCTTTAGTGTTACTCATAAGATCCTCTAACCCTTATTCTATTTCTACAAGTGTAACAAATAATAAAATTACCGCTAACCAGTACCTACAAATATTACTAACGTGCACTCAGCGTGCACAACCCCGCCTAAACGGCCACAAATCAACACTTTCCAGTTCTGGCTAAACGCCTAAAAATCGTTGTTCGTTGGTGGTGGCATGT
>CAZSCK010000027.1:3230-32166 GCA_964605385.1 uncultured Thioalkalispiraceae bacterium | reverse complement strand
AAGTATTAACAGAACAAAACTTGAGTGAGTTATACCACCACCCTCTTCAAGAAATCGAACATAATGTACAGCGTTGGTTTATTGCGAATTAAAGAATTTATACTTCAATCAGACTCCGCGTTGACCTGAAGAGCCGACCTACATAAAATCAAAACAATTCTTGTAGGTCGGCTCTTTAGGCTGGCAAAATCCATCTATAACCATAATTTTTTTCCAAACATATATAGTTAAAATAGCCATCTAACTATTTGAAATACCTTATTTAATTATGAAGAACCCATATTTCAATGTTAATTTTCATTTGACAGCCCCCCACAAGATCGCTAAAGTTGCGCCACTTTTACTGCTTCAGGTGCTGAGCCAACAACCATGTTGGTAAAGTGAAACGAGAAGTTGGTGCGATATAACCAAATTTATTTTATCGGTTATTTCAATTCCAACGCTGCCCCCGCAACGGTAGTCGAGTTAAAGTGAATCATCCCTGCCACTGTGTCGTATGACATGGGAAGGCGATTCACTCGGTAAGTCTAACTTACAACTCGAAAGCCCGGAGACCGGCCTGAAGCAATCGTAGTGTATCGCGGAGGGCGACTACGGGCGGATGCTATACTCCTGACCCATTTTATTCCCTCTGTAATTATAAAAAATAACGCGCGCGGGTGTGCGTATTACTCGAGGAAATACAAATGAAAAAAACCAGACAAGTTTTTCTGGTCGCTCTTGCTACTAGCCTTACTCTTCCAACAATTGCTGAAGAACAACCTACAATTATTGTAACTGCAACACGTACCGCACAAACGGTCGATGATTCTTTAGCTTCTGTTACTGTCATCACAGCAAAGCAAATTGCACAAAAACAAGTTAATGATTTACGTGAGTTACTTACATCAATTAGTGGTATCGACATGACCAATAATGGTGGTATGGGGAAAGCAACCAGTATGTTTATGCGTGGCACGAGTTCATCACATGTTCTAGTCATGATTGATGGAATAAAAATAGGTTCAGCAACAAGTGGTAATGTTGCATTTCAACATATCCCTGTTAACCAAATTGAACGCATTGAAATTGTCAGAGGCCCACGTTCTTCGCTTTATGGTTCAGAAGCTGTAGGTGGTGTCATTCAAATCTTTACCAAAAAAGGGCAAACTCAGGAACAGGCTAACCTTGAAATAGGTTATGGCAGTTTCGTAACAAACAAAATAGCTGCTGGTGTTTCCGGAAAATATGGTAATACCACTTATTCAATAAATGCCAACCATATCAAAACAAATGGTTTTAATGCTAAGGATGATACAGAAACTGATAATGATGGTTATAACAATGACTCAGTAACGTTTAATATTTCTCATGAAATCAGCAAAACATCATCACTGCAATTCAATTCAATGCGTGCAAACGGACATACCGAATTTGATGGTTTTTACAACAACAATGACTATGTACAACAAACGACAGGTTTACAATACACCTTAGCTCCGCTAACGAACTGGAATATGAAGTTTAGCGTTTCCGAAAGCCGAGATGAAAGTGATAACTTTTCAGATTTAACCTTCCAAACACGCTATAACACAACCCGCAACAATTACTCATGGCAAAATGATATTAGCATTGGAACCAACCAAATTTTAACACTAGGTGCTGATTATCAGAATGATAAAGTTGAAAGCACCACAGCTTATAATGAAACAAGTCGCAACAATATCGCGGGATTTATTCAGCACCAATGGAATGGGGAAAATAATGACTTACAGCTGGCCTTACGTAATGATGACAACGAAGCCTTCGGCACACACACTACAGGAAACATTGCCTGGGGGCATAATTTTGCTAATAAAATAAGATTGATTACGTCCTATGGTACAGCATTTAATGCACCCACATTTAACGATTTATATTGGCCTGACACAGGTTTTGGTGGGGGTGATCCAAATCTTAAACCCGAAGAATCTGAAACAGCAGAAATTGAATTACGCAAAGTACACTCATGGGGTAAAGCGAGTGTTAGCATATATAATACGAAAATTAATAATCTAATTTCAGGCTGGCCACCAGCAAATGTAAACAAAGCAGAAATTAAGGGTGTTGAAATACGTTTAAATACCAACATTGCAGGTTGGGATACTCAAGCTGAAATTTCTTTACTCGATCCCCGTGACAAAGATACTGATAAAATTCTAGCACGTAGAACTCAACAGTCACTTCGTTTAGACATGGATAAAACATCTGGAAAATGGTCAACTGGACTCACTTTTATTGGGCAAGGATATCGCTTCAATGAAGCTGCAAATACTACCAGGATAAGTGGCTATGGCATTGTTAACTTAAGAGCAAGTTACGCTGTTTCTGAAAAAATGACTATAAAATGGAAAATAGAAAATATTTTTGATAAAGAATATGAAACTGTAAAAGATTATAACAATGCAGGTATTAGTGGCTTTATCTCAATTCATTACCAGGGTTTTTAGTAACTTAGAATGAAAACTTCATCACCAATAATAATTTTTATGGTTGCCTCAGCAGGCATACATGCTAGCCTGGTGATGACTTCAAATAACTCAACCACTATTACACTTCCCGGTTCAACCGGGAGTGTAATGGAAGTTAAAATAAAAGAAAGAGAGAATCCTTTAGAAAAAACAACTACAGCTAGACAAGCTCAAAAGAAAATTTCAAAAAAAACAGAACAAAAAGAAAGCTCCATAAAAATTAAAAAAACCACTCCAACCTCTGAAACAGTTGCAATACTCTCGCAAGAAAAAACAACAAGCCTGATCACTGACAAACAACAAGCCGAATCAAAAGCGCGTGTTATTTCTATTATAAATAAAGAGTTAATCCAACATTTTATATATCCAAAGTTGGCACAAAAACGTAATTGGCAAGGGAAAGTTTTGTTATCACTACGTGTTTCCGCCAGCGGCAAAATTAATAATGTACAACTTAACAGTAGTTCAGGATATGACGTTCTGGATCAAGCGGCCATTAACTCATTAGTCAAAGTAGAATATTTACCGCAAACATCAACCTGGTTATCCAACGATATTTATTTACAACTTCCTGTTGTTTATCAACTTACCGAAGGTTAAAAACAAGGACACATTATGGGACACAGATTATCCAAAATATACACTCGCACAGGTGATAAAGGCGATACAGGTCTTGGGGATGGAACACGCGTTGATAAAGACCATATTCGTGTTGAAGCATTTGGCACTGTTGATGAACTTAATAGTGTTATTGGTATGATTCTCGCTCATGATATTGCAGACACTATTCGACACTGCTTAAACAAAGTACAACATCATTTATTTGATTTAGGGGGTGAGCTTTGTATCCCAGGTCATCTTGCATTGGATAAAACATACATCACCTACCTTGAAACCACGCTGGATGGTTTGAATGAAAATTTACCGATATTGAAAGAATTTATTCTTCCCTCTGGCGGTAAAGCAACGTCTGCCTGTCATTTAGCTCGATGTGTATGCCGCCGTGCAGAACGGCGCGTTGTTACATTAGCCAAAGATGAAAATATAAGTCCTTTTAGCATCAGTTACCTGAATCGTCTGTCTGACTTACTTTTTGTTATCGCGCGAGTATTGGCCCGCAGTGAAAATGGCAGTGAAGTATTGTGGCAACCTTATCAAGATAAAAAATAATGTTCTTACCTCGTTTACTCATCCTGCTTCTTATTTGCCTACCCTTTTCATTACATGCGACAGAGCAAACAGAAGTAACACAGCAGAACTGTCCTCGTATAATTAGTCAGTCGCCTTATATATCTGAAATGCTTGATTATCTTGGCATGGGACATTGTATAGTGGGTGTGAGTCGTTACAGTAAGCGGAACCTGCCACGAACAGGAGGGATTCTTGACCCGGATGCTGATGCTATTGATTCACTCATGCCCGATTTAATTATTACCTCAGACTGGTCTAAAGTTGAAGTATTACAATCTGCCACGCCAAAGGGCACTAAAGTCATTCGTTTAAAAAGCTTTAATAAAATGAATCAACTTGAAGAGAATATGAACACTATTATTGAAGCCACTAATTGGAAAGGTGCAAGCAAAAAAGTAAATGCCTTCGCAAAAACATGGCGTAACAAAGTAAAACAAGTACAGGGTAATAATAAAAAAGTCTTATTATTATCTTCCTGTAGCGGAAATGCCTATTCTTTTGGCCCCAACTCAAGATTGTATGATTTATTCACTCAGGCAGGTTTCAACGTTGTAGAAACTAAAGAAAAAATTCGTCATGTTCGCCCGGGTGAAGAAATTAAACATATCACAGCTCTGCTGGATCGCTATCAACCTGAACTTCTTTTTATTTTTGAACGAAAGCTAAAAAAACAATGCCAATTAATGATGCCAAAAGTTCCTGTACGCATATTAAGTTTTGATGGTGTAAAGTTCTTGCACCCTACTACCGAAATACTTGAAGGCTTAGACATACTTATTAGCAAAAAATATCGTTGGAATTAAAATGACTGATCAAGAAAAAAATAAACGTCACGAAAACCGTATGGCAAAAAAGAAAGCTGTGATTGATGAAAAAGTCACAAAAGCGAATATTGAAAAAGGTGTTATCGTTATCACTACAGGTAATGGTAAAGGAAAAAGTTCATCCGGCTTTGGCATGGTGGCGCGCGCACTTGGTCACGACATGAAGGTCGGCATTGTTCAGTTTATTAAAGGTGCTATGTCGACGGGGGAAGAAACCTTTTTCCGCCGTTTTCCTGATGAAGTGGAATACCATGTTATGGGTGACGGCTTTACCTGGAACACGCAAGATAGAGAACAGGATATAAAAACCGCTTCTCTTGCCTGGCAAGAAGCCAAACGCATGCTCTCTGATGAGAGTTATGATCTTATTTTACTCGATGAGCTTAATATCGTTCTAAAATACCAATACATACCGATTGAAGATGTCATTAAAGACTTACAAAGCCGCCCTAAAATGCAACACGTTGTTATAACGGGTCGAGCAGCTAAAGCTGAGTTAATTGAAATAGCAGACACCGTTACAGAAATGAATGTTGTCAAACATGCCTTTAAAGATGGCGTTAAAGCACAAAAAGGGATCGAGCTTTAAACCATGCAACAAAAACATCGCTGCCCTGCCTTATTAATTGCTGCACCCGCTTCTGGACAAGGTAAAACAACCTTTACTGCCGCACTGGCACGTTACCATCGTAATCAGGGATATAAAGTTCGTGTTTTTAAAACTGGCCCGGACTTTCTTGATCCCATGATTCTTGAACAAGCTTCTGGCAATCCAGTTTATCAACTTGATTTATGGATGGTTGGTGAAGCAGCCTGTAAAACACTTTTATATGAAGCCGCGGCAGAAGCAGATCTAATTTTGATCGAAGGCGTAATGGGATTGTTTGATGGCAACCCATCCAGTGCAGATCTTGCTCAATTGTTTGGCATACCCGTATTGGCTTTAATTGATGCCAGCGCCATGGCTCAAACCTTTGGTGCGGTTTCTCATGGTCTTGCCCATTATCGATCTGAACTCCCTTTTGCGGGTGTTATCGCGAACCGTGTAGCCAGTGATGGTCACGCCGACATGCTGACTGAAAGCATACCAGATGAAATACATTTTTATGGCAGCTTAAAACGTGATGAAAATATCACCCTACCTGATCGACACTTAGGTTTATTTCAAGCGGGTGAAATTGACGATCTTGAAGCACGACTTGAGCAAGCAGCTACGCTTATAAGCAATACAGGTTTAAAAGACTTACCCGCGTCTGTTACCTTTGAATTAAATACTACTGATACTCAAGTAAAACCTTTATTAAAAAATATAAAAATTGGCATTGCTAAAGATGAAGCTTTCTCTTTTATTTACCCTGCCAATATCGATACCTTAAAACAAATGGGGGCGGAACTTATTTTCTTTTCCCCATTAAAAGATAAAACACTACCTGATGTTGATTCTCTTTGGTTACCCGGTGGTTATCCTGAATTGCATTTGCAAACATTACAAAATAATACTTCTCTGCATCAAATCATCAAACAACATCATGCAGATAACAAAGCCATCCTCGCCGAGTGTGGTGGCATGTTATATCTATTAAACACATTAACCGATAAAGAAAATAATCGTTCCGAGATGGTCGGCATAATTGATGGCGATGGCATCATGCAGCAAAAACTTGCAGGACTTGGTATGCAGGAAGTGGAGCTAAATAATGAAAAAATCACCGCCCATACTTTTCACCATTCCAGCATGAGCACGACACTTGAACCAATAACTCATGGTATTCGCCAGCGTGGTAAGCACCCAGGAGAAGCCTTGTATAAAAACAAACAACTCACTGCGAGTTACCTGCATTTATACTTTGCCTCCAATCCAAAAATCATCGCACAACTATTTAAAGCCTAAATTAAAACTATGAATGAAAAACGTTACAGTGATCAAGATATAGATGCCATTTACCGCGTTATAGAGCAACGTCGCGATATGCGCCACTTTACAAGCGAACCTGTTGATCAGGATATGTTGGAACGTTTATTAAAAGCAGCACACTTTGCACCTAGCGTGGGTTTTATGCAGCCATGGCGGTTTATTCGCATTACCGATAACGCGCTACGCCAGCAAATACATCAACTAGTGGAAGAAGAACGTGTCGCCACGGCCCATGCGATGGGTGAACGTGAAGATGAATTCATGAAACTTAAAGTCGAAGGTCTTCTCGATTGCGCAGAAGTACTTGTAGTTTCACTCATGGGCGATCGCGACAAACATATCTTTGGTCGACGTACTCTGCCGGAAATGGATCTTGCTTCTGTTTCTTGTGCGATACAAAATATGTGGCTCGCTGCACGTGCTGAAGGTTTGGGTTTAGGTTGGGTATCAATATTTGATCCAAAAAAACTGGCTGACCTTTTAAACATTCCTGCTACAGGTAAACCTGTAGCCATTCTCTGTATAGGTCATGTAGAAGAATTTTATGATAAACCTATGTTGGAAAAAGAAGACTGGGCAAAACGAAAACAACTGGACACCGTTGTATTTGATAACCAGTGGGATAACAAGAAATCCAAAGTTAAAGAAGCTTAATTAAAATATTAAGTAACTTAACGTTAAAAGGAAATTCATTTTGAATGAAGATACTCTTTGGTTACAGGTACCCGCAGCAGTACCTAACTATCACATACAACGAACGGCAGAAATACGCCAAAAAAACCTAACCAAGCCACCTGGTTCACTCGGTGATCTCGAACAAATAGCCATTAAGTTAGCGGCACTCCAAAGCACTAAACAACCCTGTATCGACAAAGTAAACATTATTATCTTCGCAGCAGATCATGGTGTGGTCACAGAAGGAATATCCACTCTTCCTCAATCTGTCACTGCTGAAATGTTGAAAAATGTCACCCAAGATGGTGCAGCCATCAATGTGTTGGCTGACAACCTTGAAGTAATTAATCTTGGTACAGTCACGGACTTAGAGCCAATTAATGGAGTAATTAATTCAATAATCGGACCATGCACCTCCAACTTCTGTCAGGAACCCGCTATGAGCAGAGAACAACTTTCCAAAGCGATAAATGTAGGACGACAATCAGTTCAACGAATCAAACTTAGTGGCACACAACTATTTGTCGCTGGCGAAATCAATATAGAAAATACTATTGCTGCAACGGCGATGACCTGTGCTCTGCTTGATATCTCACCCGAACAACTAGCAGGCCCTGGTACCTGTCTCAATAGAAAAGAAGTAGCGCATAAAACAAGAGTAATACTGCAAGCACTAGAACACCATAAAAACAATCTTGGCTCACCGCTGGAAATCTTACGTCGTCTCGGTGGTTTTGAGATTGCAGCATTGACGGGTAGTTATCTTTGCAGCGCCCACATGGGGTTACCTATATTAATAAATGGTTTTACCAGCTCTGTAGCAGCATTAACCGCCGCACGATTGTGCCCTGGTGCCGAACAGTGGTTTCTGTTCTCACATGCTTCAGCAGAACCCGGACATAAAAGAGTACTCGATGCTTTGGACGCGAAACCATTATTGGAGCTTAATATGTGCCTGGGCGAAGATGGTGGCACAGCAATCACTATATCTCGGTTACGCATGGCCTGCGCTATGCTTAATGAGATGGTCATTTTTACTGAAACAGTTGCGTTTGAAAAATATGCATGAAGCAATAAGGAATAAAATACAATATTTATTAGTATTAAAATTAATTTCTGCTACCCTTTTCCCATCCACCTAAACGAGAACACTTTGCATTGAAACTGACTAAGGCATTACAATCCTGCAACGATCCTGACTTCAAAAATATTTTGAAAAATGAAATTCAAAATATCGATCCTATTCTGTTGCCTTTGCAACAAGGTTTGTCATTAAGTAGTTATGTTGGGAAAAGCCCCTTCAGCGCAGTGATTCTTAATATTCGTGAAGAAACTGATTTGATTCAAGTTAAGTCCGGTATTTTTTATACTGGCATTATTGCCGGTTGCAGTTGTTCTGACGATCCCTCTCCCACCGATGAGCAAAATGAATACTGTGAAGTACAGTTCACAATTAATAAAGATACCGCTGAAACCACCGTTACACTTTTAAACTAATAAAACATTTCACATTAATAAATAACTTACTTTCCTACCTTCTACCTGTACACTATACAATCCTTATATATTTACAGATTCTATTTATGTCCAGCAAAAATAGTTTTAAACGTAACATACCTATCCTCGCCTTATGTCAGGCATTATTCATGAGCGGCACATCATTAATGGTGGCTACAACGGCATTAGTCGGTTTTGCTCTTGCTGATGATAAAATATATGCTAGTCTGCCCTTCACCTTGCAGCTTGTTGCAACTATGTTGACAAGCATACCTGCAGCTATGTTGATGTCGAAGATTGGACGCAAATCAAGCTTTTTACTCGGTACTGTCATCGCTATGCTAGGTGCAGCAATTTGTGCTTATGCTGTTACCGAACACAACTTCTTATTTTTTATATTCGGTAGCATATTAATTGGTATGTTTTCAGGGTTTGCGAACTTTTATCGTTTTACTGCAGCCGATAGCGTTGATACCATTCATAAAAGTCGAGCAATCTCTTTTGTACTAGCGGGTGGTGTTTTGGCCGCAGTCATTGGACCAAACCTTGCTAATTACACTAGAGATAGTGTAACCAATGCTGCCTTTGCAGGTAGTTATGCATCTATTATTATTTTATACATTTTATCTTTTGTATTATTAAGTTTTCTGGATCTCCCGCACAAAAAAAAACCGTCAGATACACCTCAAGATACTGGTCGCCCAATAAGCGTCATTATTAAACAACCACGCTTTATTATTGCTTTAATAAGTGGCATGTTAGGTTATGCAACCATGACGTTGCTAATGACAGCAACTCCACTTGCTATGCAACACAATCACCACGCATATTCAGACACGGCCTTCGTTATTCAGTGGCATGTGTTAGGTATGTTTGCCCCCTCTTTCTTTACCGGATATTTAATCAAAAAATTTGGCTTGTTACTAATCATGTTTCTGGGCGCTGTTTTTGCGATCTCTTGTATTGTCATAAATTTAAATGGCACAACAACAACCCATTTTTGGATTGCATTATTATTACTCGGTATCAGTTGGAATTTCCTGTTTATAGGTGCAACGACTTTACTAACAGAAACATATAGTGAAAATGAAAAATTTAAAACTCAGGCAATCAATGACTTCCTGGTTTTTTCTGTTGTTGCTGCAGCATCACTCTCTGCAGGAATATTACATCATAAATTTGGCTGGAAATTTGTAAACTATATAGCTATTCCCGCTGTGACAGGTATCATTATTAGTCTTACCTGGTTATATAAAGTCGATAAAGTTTCTTCGATACAACCTGATAGTGAAATGATTAAAAACGCAACCAATACAATCGAAAGTTAAATAAAATTATTTTATTTTTATTTATCCAGTAATAATCTTAGTTTAACGAAAAAAACGGTTTGGCATTGAGTATGGCACCTGCGGTGTCATTGGCCGAACCGGCTGCGATGGTCGGTTATGAAGCATAACAGGTCGAGGTGAACCCAGTGGTAACTGTTGCCTATTCAGTGACCGCTTAAGTTGCCAGGCCGAACTGAAATCTGTTCTTTGTAACAGAACAATACTATCCAGCTTTTGCAATAATTGTTTTCTTAAGCCACCGACATTTAAGCGATAGCCGGAAATCGTATATTGTTGTACACCACTTTTTTGTATCTGCCCCTGTATTAAAATAGTTTTTACCGGCTTACTGAAGGGTAAGCGATTAATACGCTGTATATTTTTAACCTGCAACACCTGCTGCTTATTTAAAGCACCGTGGATACGCAACATTTCGCCTGCCTGCACCCGGCTTGTCACGGGTAGTTCCAGCTGCTGCTGACCGATATACCATTGATTGTTGTGCCGTCTGATCTTACCCAGCAGCATATTCTGTTTATGATTATTGCTTATACTAAGGTGGCGGGCATGAATAGTCCCGTTATGATCACGAAAACCACTGACTCGAATAAAGGTACCACGCCGAGGTAATAACGATAATGAACGGCCATCAATACGTTGTCCCAGAACAACAAAATGTTTTGTTTGTGCTGAAACATGTTCTACCTGTCCGATAACTTCATGACGAATATAAATTTCACGGGCTATATCGAGTTTGCCGCCCTGTTCTGCACGCAGTGCCACCACTTCGCCACGAGCAAAATGATGTTTCGCTATTTTTTTACCATCAACGTACAAACGGGTTTCCGCATCCACTTCAACTTCAACACCATTAACAAAAATACTGCCAAAACCGGTTATTTCACCAATGATTCCTGTACCACCAATACCGGACTTATTCGCCAGTATGCCGGTACCACCAATACCACTTTCATCATCGCCTGAATACTGGCTAAATTGAGCATTCGTTTTATGTGGCGCATAACTACCGCAGGAAAATAAAGGCGCCAGTAATAAAAATCCGACAAACAAATAATAGAGCTTTACTACTTTCATGAGCTCGGCTCCTCACCTTTTATCGCCGTTTTGTTTTGTTCTTCATCAAACCAGTAACAGCCAAAACGCATGCGCTGATTGGCATTTTTTTTATTTTCATCCTGCTGTTGCAGTAATAATGCTTTATGGTTCATTTTCTGTAATAACGCCGCCCCTTCCTTTTTCGCAATTTCACGCAGTTGCTGTACAGATTCAGGCGTTAAAGAAGAGTAGTAGACACTGCGTTCCAACATAGGAAGGTTATCCGATTGCATATTATGTACACACGCTGCCAGGTGATCATGAACATTGCGTGCCAGGTAAAAAGTTTGCTCACTAAAATTTGTTGCCGGTACAAAGGCTTTTTGATTTAAACAAATTTCATACTTTTCATTTATCGAGACTATACCGGAATGTAACCATTCGTCCAGAATCGCCCGCGGACGAATATCTTTACTGACACCCGTTACCAATTGATCAAAACCGGCTAAATTATTTTCAGCATTGCGTAACAAACAGCGAGGTTCTCCATTTTCATCAAGAAATTCGGCCATTCCCAGCCAGCGGGCAACAATCGTCCCGCCGAGACTCGCTGTTTGGGAATTTTGCAGATTTTCATCGCTAGACATCTGTCGTAAACGCTTAATGTCCTTACGATGAACACCGGTTAAAATAAAAAGCCGACTATCACTGGCATCCTTACCGCTGTTACGTAAATCCTGCTCAGCCACATCCACATATATACCTTTTAGTAACTCACGAAACTGAGGAAAAGTTATACCGTTAGCAATAAGCAAGCGAATCAAGGGCTTACACAGCCAGCTTACGGCCTTAAGCAGTGTTCCGGTGGTCTGATTGTAGTGTTCTGTACTCATAATCTTATTGGGTTTGATTCCAAAATTTGCTTAACCTCTAAACCATCACATTTCAACACTTTTTTCTTTGTTGGATGAATTATAGCTTGACGTGGGAAAATTTACCACATAATATTAACTCATTAAGTGGGAAATTATCCCACATATTAAATCTAAGATTTAAACAGGCAAATTTTAACTAACGAAGAGGAATGCAATCATGAGCTTAACTAAAAAATCAGCTTTAACTGTTTCAATGCTATTAGTGCTGGGTACAACCACGGTAATGGCCGATGAAATGGAAAACAAAGGTATTTATGCTATGTCTGCCGCACAGATTCAACTGGCAGAATCTGAAATGACTGCACGTGAACGTGGAGCCGAAGCAATGGCGCGTGCCCGCGGTGAAGAAGCCGAAGCCAACCGTGCTTCAGAACCAAATGAAAATGAAACAAGAGCACGCGAACAAGCCCGTGAACGTGAGCAAAAAGCACGTGAATTTGGTTCACAAATGGAGCAACAAGGTCGCAGTATGTCAATGGATCGCCCATCCAGAATGGAACGTCCAGCTACACCACCACAACGTCCTTCTCGTTCTTTCCGTTAATATAAACTACTGTTATTCTTCACTAATCAGGGACGTCTTGTACGTCCCTCCTTATTTTCAGCTTCAGGAGAATTATCAAAAATGAAGTTTCTTAATTTAACAACCATGGCGATCGTTACCGCCCTGTTCAGTGGAAGTGTTTTTGCCGCCGAAAATAAATTTACTACCGGTTATGATTACACTTCAGGTAAATATGGTCAAAGTGTAACAACTGAAGTAGAAATTGTACCCTTTACCTTTAATCATCTCGATGGCGCATGGAACCTTAAATTGACCATTCCCTATATTCGAGTAACAGGTAATGGAACCGTTATTCCGGGAGCCACGGGAGCAATGTCAAGTTTCTCCAGTGGTGCATTTGGTGGTGGTGGTGGTGGCGCATCGACAACCCGTACCGTGGTGAACTCCGGACTAGGAGATATTAGCGGTAGCGTAGGTTATGGATTTTTCCCCGGCAACAATTTTTTTGAAGTCAGTGCAAAAGTTAAACTGGGTACTGCAGATGCAAGCAAGGGTCTGGGTACAGGTGAAAATGATTATTCTTTTCAACTTGATGGCGTTATTGGCAATAAGAAAGTTTCTCCTTTTTTCACCGTGGGTTATATCATTACCGGCGATACTGTGAGCACAACCTATAATGACGTCCCTTATGGCTCGTTTGGCTTTATGTTCAAAAATGGTGACTTCCAGACTTCAGGCATCAGTTATGATTATCGACAGGCCACTATTGAAGGCAGTGAAAATCAGCAACAGTTCAGCGCCTTTTTAACCTGGAAAAATCCCCGTCAATGGTCAACGACTATATCCGGTTTAATCGGTTTAACCAACAGCAGTCCGGATTTTGGTTTGAGTATTTATTTTACCCTAGCCTATTAATATAATTCACCCCGTTGATTTGTTAAATAAAGGGGCACGCGCCCCTTTATTTATTTTTACAACACTCCATAATGACGCTACAAATTAATTTAACTAAAAAAGATTAAGTCATGATAAAAGAACCTGTCATTGTTATTGGCCTTGGCGAAATGGGTAGTGTATTTGCCCGTGCAATCTTAAAGCTGGGTTTTCCTGTTTATCCGGTAGGTCATGATACAGACCTGGATGAGTTGGCCAATGCAATTCCCAATCCCTTCATGGTATTAAATGCCGTTGGTGAAAAAGATTTACAAACCATATTAAAGAAGATCCCTTCTGCCTGGCATAACTGTATCGCCTTATTACAAAACGAATTGTTACCAAGAGACTGGGAAACCTGTAATTTTTCTGAACCAACTATTATTTCTGTCTGGTTTGAAAAGAAAAAAGGCCAGGATTCGAAAGTATTAATTCCCTCACCCTGCTTTGGCCCTAAAGCATCTATGCTGGTTGATGCTTTGGCTACACTGGATATTCCTGCTATTGAAGTTGCTTCTGCTGAAGAAATGGAACAAGAGCTTTTAATTAAGAATGTTTATATTCTCACCACTAATATCTCAGGCTTACTCACAAAGGGAAATGTAAAAGACTTATGGGATAATCATAACGAACTTGCAGTTGAAATTGCTAATGAAGTAATGGATATTCAAGCTATCCTGGTTGGACACGATCTAGACCGGGGTAAACTTATCAAAGGTTTTAAAAAAGGTATTGATGGTGATTTAGAACATATGTGTATGGGACGATCCGCACCAGGACGTTTAGCTCGAGCAATTGAACAAGCTGATACTGCCAGTTTAGAAATAAAAAAATTACGTGAGATACAACAAGCTAATGTTCAATAAAAAAGGCGAAATAGATTTTCTATTCCGCCTTTTTTTATCTAGCTTTATTAAATGTTAGTTCAACCGTTCACTTTAAACATATCAATTTGTGCTTGCAGGTCTGAAGCAAGACGCGCTAATTCTGTACTTGCCTCTGTCGTTTGCTCTGCGCCACTCGCCGTTTGCTGTGAAAGCTGACTGATATTAACAATACTCTTATTAATTTCTTCCGACACAGCGCTTTGTTCTTCTGCTGCCGCTGCAATTTGAGTATTCATATCACTAATGGTACTTACAGCTAAGGTAATTGCATTGAGTGATTCAGCAGCTTCACCCGCCATATCAGCACCTATTTTTGCTTGTTCACTGCCTTTATCCATAACTTTTACTGCTTCTTTTGCACCTGACTGTAGTTTATCAATCATAGTTTCAATTTCTGCCGTGGATTCCTGAGTGCGACTTGCTAAGGTACGTACTTCATCTGCAACCACCGCAAAGCCTCGACCCTGTTCTCCTGCGCGAGCAGCCTCAATCGCAGCATTAAGTGCTAACAAGTTTGTTTGTTCCGCAATATTTTTAATAACATCCAGTACTGTACCGATATCTTCGCTAGCCTGTTCAACATTATGAATAACACCAGATGCATTTTCTATATCAGTAACCAGCTGATCAATTGCAGCGGAGGTATTGGTAACAACAAGTTTGCCACTTTTTGCTTCATTATCTGCATTCGTTGCAGCGCCAGATGCATTCTGCGCATTTTGTGAAACTTCTTGTACCGTAGCAGTCATTTCGTTAATCGCTGTTGCAACCATATCTGTCTCGTTATGTTGTTTCTCAACATTCTTTGCGCTATCACCCGCTACCGCAGAAACTTCTTCTGCTGCTGTGGCAAGTTGATTTGATGAACTCGCAACTTGTCTAATCAAGTTTTCAAAGTTATGTAACATGGCATTAAATGCTCGAGCCATATCACCCGTTTCATCTTTTGAGTCAATATCACTACGCATTGTTAAGTCTTTATTTTCTTCCACTTCACGCATGGTATTGCTTAAATGAACAATAGGTTTGGTTAAATTATTAGCAAAGAAAATACCTATAGCTGTCGCAACAACTGCGATCACACAAAAAACAATAAAGGCAGCTATTAAAATTGCCGAAGTAAGTTTATCAACAGGTGCAAACGCTTCTTCTTCTTCAATTTCACTCATTAATACCCAGTTTAATCCAGGAATATTTAGAGGTGTATAAGCAGAAAGAACATTTACATTACGATAATTAGGGAATATTGCAAAATCGGTTTTTCCTTGTAATGCAGCTTGTGTTCCTTGTGTTTCAATTTTTTGTAAACCAATATTACTTTTTTTCGCCGCCATTTGTGCAACTACCCTACTATCCGTACCTACCTCTTTCATTAAAGCCAGGTAAGCTTGTTTATCCTCAATCAAAAAACGACTCATACTGCGTGCTTTAAAATCTGAGCCAACAAGGTAGGTTTCACCCGAAAGACCTAAACCAACTTCAGCCCATTTTTCACCGCTGGTCATCAACGTATTGATTCGCCCAATCGGCATTTGGAAAATAAGCACACCCGTCTTCTCCCCATTTTCAAAAACCGGTGAAGCGATAAAAGATGCTGCACCTTCATAAGATGGTGTATAGGGTTGAAAATCAACAATAGCGGTATCATCTTTCGCTAGCTTATTTGCTGCACGAAACACTTTACCAATACCCGTATTAGCATAAGCCCCCTCAAGCAACGAGGTTGTATAATCAAGTTCTTTATAAACAGAATAAATAATATCACCCGTTTCTGAATCAACCAGAAAAACATCATAAAATTCGAATTCTTCAAGATACTGACGAATAGGTGGATGATACTGACTATGAATACGGCTATAACGAGAACCATCTTTTGCATCATCCAGTTTATGTTTGTCACCTAATGGATTTTTATTATTTTGAATATAGTAATACTGCAAGGCAACTGACTCGGGATCAAGTTTGACTAAAAATTCTTTAGTCGCTGCACTATTACCATTATTTAGTTTTTTATATTCTTTACCAAATTGATTTTCATAATAGTCTGTTAGCTCATTACGCATTTTTTCAATATCAGCACCTTCTGCAACAAAATCATAAGACACTTTAAGTTCACGCATTGCATTGATTATCATACGGCTACTGGAGAACGTGATCACCTGGCTACGTATAGTTGAAAAATAATCTTCAATTTGTTTTTTCTTGCTATCACGAATTGAAACCAATTGCCGTTTTGATGCTTCTTGCAGCGCATCACTCGCTTCTTCAGTCGCAATTGATTTAAGGAGTAAAATGGAAAGAATGACAGGTACGATTGCCAGTCCAGAAGTGACCAGAATCATTTTTTTCTTAATATTCATAACAGAAGATACCTAATACAGGTTAATTGATTCAATATACTTATCGTCCTCCTGTATAAAATCTTTAATTTTACTGACGTTGTCTCACTTTTCGTGCGGTATCTAATAATTCACAAAGTTTATCTGCACCTTGTAAAATACGTGGCCCAACTCGTTGCATTAATGCCGGATCAATAAAATAAAGCTGCTCATTTTTTACTGCAGGCAATTGTTTCCATGGACGCCATTCTTCAACCCAATCTGGTCGCGCTTTACCCATACCACCTGAAATGATAATTTCTGAGTTTGATGCAAGCACAGCCTCTAGTGAGATACGTGGCGTTAAAGTAGTAAGATTAGCAAAAACATTTTCACCGCCACATAACTCTATAATCTCTGAAATCAAATGTCCCCCACTAATCGTCATAATAGGTTTGTTCCATATTTGGTAAAAAACTTTTACTTTTTTCTTTTTTGAGAAACGTTTTTTTAGTGAATTATAATGTTGTAAAAATTCCTGATATGATTTTTCTGCAACTTCAGTTGTTCCGGCAAGCACACCAAAACGCTTTATTGTATTAGCAATATCCTCAGGGTAACGCGGTTCACTCATAAACACTTTAATTCCAAATGCAGTTAATTTTTCAACTTGTTTAAGATTATTTCCTGAAGGCCATACAATAACGAGATCCGGCTTTAGTGAAATAATTTTTTCTAAGTCTGCAGATGGGTAACCTCCTACTCGAGGTATTTTTTTAGCGGCTTCGGGATAATCACTATAGTTTACGGCACCAATAATTTTATCACCCGCTCCAGCAGAAAATAATGACTCTGTTATATGAGGTGCTAAACTGATAATTCTTTCAGCGGGTTGTTCGAGTACAACAATATTATTTTTATCATCTATCACACTCACTTCAGCTTGTACTGAAGATATTAAAGCGATATTTAAAAATATAGCGCTAATCATTAATACTAAAATATAAATTCGGTTAGATGTTTTAAGCATATTTTTTATTCTTGTTTTCTGTTGTATTGATTAAACCTGACAATGTTGCCAGGACAGCAATTAAGCGTTGCCAATGTTCTTCTTTTTCTGGCAGCCCAAAGCGAAGGCTGGGCAGTGAAACTTCCTCATCACAAATGTTCGACTTTATACTGGCCTGCTTTTCAAAATAACGAATCAATATTCCTTGTGAAGCACATGCCTCGAAAATTTCTTTTGCTTCAGGGTGTGTTAACCATTGAAAAAGTGCTGTTCCACCTACAGGTGTCAAGCCATGCTCTTTTAACATTTGCTGTAAACGTACGCCTGCATTAGTTAATTGTTCGCGTGTTTTATTATGCCAGCCTGTATCCGCTAAAGCTTGTTTTGCGATATAACGTGTTGGCCCCGTTAAAGACCAGGGCCCTAACCTGGTTGCGATACGTTGTAATAACGCTTCATCTGTTATTACAAAACCACAGCGTACACCTGCTAAACCAAAAAACTTACCTAAAGAACGTAATACAATTAACCCAGGCTTAATTCCTGATAGCAGTAAACTCTTTTCTGGTGTGACATCCATAAACGCTTCATCAACAATTAACCAGCCACCTTTAATTGAAAGCTGTTGATGCCAATTCAATAAAGTTTCAACAGGAAATATTTTACCCGTTGGATTATTTGGATTAATAACAACCAGCACATCAAGTTGTTGCAGCTGCTTATCAACATCATCTGCGGCATCTTTACCATCGTAACTAAGTTGAATAACATCATGCCCTGCTTGTTTCCAATTATGTTCATGCTCAGCATAGCTCGGTGAAATAATTCCAACTTTAGAAACAGCTCGTAACGTTGGTAAAATTTGAATTGCTGCTTGCGAGCCCGCAACAGGCAAACAATAATCACAACCATAATATTGGTTTGCCACGGTTTGTAAACCGTCGTCATCTTCTGGCAAAGCTTGCCATATATGTGCAGGAAGCTCTGCAACAGGCCAGGCATTCGGGTTTAATCCTGTTGATAAATCAATCCAGTCTTTTTCAGGAATACCATATTGTTCAGCCGCAGCAATTATTCGACCACCATGATTAAGCCCTTGTGGTTTAAATTCATTATTAGTAAACAATTAAAAAATTTCCTATCGCTATAAAGACTATCCAAATAATAATACTTTTTTTCACTAACTGAATAGCACGTTCGATGTCGCTGGTTTGAGGTGCCTCATTACAGCCTAACTCTGGACGCTCAACCATTTTATTATGGTATGTAGCTGTACCACCGAGAGAAATATTTAATGCCCCCGCGCCACTTGCCATGACCACCCCCGGATTTATACCATGCCAGTGTTTTGCTTGTTTTTGCCAGCATGACCATGCGGATTTTGTATTTCCCGCAAGCGCATAACTCAATGCGGTTAAGCGTGCAGGAATCCAGTTTAACCCATCATCTATTCGTGCCGCAGCCCAGCCAAAAGAATTAAATCGTTCTGTTCGATAGCCCCACATTGCATCCAACGTATTTGCTAAACGATACAAAATAACGCCAGGCGCACCTAAAACAACAAACCAGAATATTGCAGCAAAAATAGCATCACTACCATTTTCTAACACTGACTCAATGGTCGCTCGATTAATCGCTTCTTCATTACTGTTTGAGGTATCTCGACTCACTATCAGCGCAATACGTTGTCTTGCTAATTTAACCTTTGAATTTTTAAGTGCATCACTCACGGCTCTGGCATGCTGAGTTAAGCTTTTTGCACCCAAAGCAAAGGTCAAGCAAACCACGCCTGTCAGCATTTCAAATAGCAGCGGCGCTGAAGTCTGTTGCAGATTTAGCTCTAGTAAGCACAGTAAAAATACAATGGGCAGCGTCATCAAAATCCATGCAAATAGCCCACTCAAATATGACAAAAATGGCTGTTTATTTGAAAATTTATTGAGTTTGCTTTCCAGCCAATTAGCTATGTTGCCAAACCCGACTAATGGATGCCAGCGACGGGGCTCACCGATAAATAAATCCATTATTAAAGCAATAAGTATACTAAGCGTTAAAAACATCCCCTATTTTAACTGATTTTTCATTGAGTATTAATAGCAATACAAGGAAGTGCAGCCTTTGCTTAAAAGTGTAAAATGCACCCATGACAACACACACCATTATGATTCAGGGAACAACATCGGATGCAGGTAAAAGCACGATCGTTGCAGGCTTATGCCGTTTATTAAAGAATTGTGGTCAAAGAGTCGTTCCTTTTAAACCGCAAAATATGGCCTTAAACAGTGCCGTAACGGTTGATGGTGGTGAAATAAGCCGAGCCCAGGCCGTACAAGCTTTAGCCGCCGGGCTTGAGCCGCATACCGACATGAATCCCGTTTTACTCAAGCCAAATTCAGACACAGGTGCACAGATAATTATTCAGGGAAAGGCCGTAACCAATCTCACTGCAGTGGATTATCACAACTACAAGCCCACCGCGATGAAAGCCGTGCTTGAATCCTATAACCGCTTAAAAGAACAATACGACTGGATCATTGTTGAAGGTGCGGGCAGCCCGGCAGAAATCAATTTACGTGATCGGGATATTGCTAATATGGGCTTTGCTGAAGAAGTGGACTGTCCCGTGATTATCGTTGGAGATATTGATCGTGGTGGTATTTTTGCGCACCTTACCGGAACACTGGATCTCTTATCTGAATCAGAACAACAGCGTACATTAGGTTTCATTATTAATCGCTTCCGTGGTGATATTGCCTTATTAAAACCCGGTCTGGATTGGTTAGAAGAAAAAACACATAAAAAAGTATTTGGTGTTATGCCTTACTTAAAAGGTTTCCACCTTGAAGCTGAAGACAGTGTAACAACTGAACAGGTTATTGATTCTACGCAGAAGGTATTAAATATTGTAGTACCCGTTTTTCCTCATATCGCTAACCACACTGATCTTGATGCTTTACGTTTACATCCACAGGTTAATTTACAGTTCATTGCTGCCGGTCAGGTTAAACCTAACGCTGATCTCATTATTTTAGCAGGTAGCAAAAGTGTTCAGTCTGATCTCGACTGGCTTAAAAAAGAACAATGGCCAGAATATATCAATAAACATTTACGTTACGGCGGGAAAGTCATTGGTATTTGTGGTGGCTACCAAATGTTAGGCAAACAACTGCATGATCCTAATGGTATTGAAGGTCCAGCCGGAAGTTGTGAAAGTTTAGGTCTACTTGATTTTGAAACTGTTTTAGAAGAACAAAAACAACTCAAACTTGTTGAAGGTAATTTTATTTGGGATGGCTCAGTGGTGTCTGGTTATGAAATCCATATGGGCATATCCAAAGGCCCAGCATTAAATAATCCTGCTGTAGCACTTAATAATAAACACCACATAAAAGATAAAGTTGATGGTGTTGTCTCAGATGATGGACAAATTATGGGAACTTATTTACACGGTCTATTTGATAAAGAATCTGCATTACAAAGTTTATTAAACTGGGCGGGTTTGAAAAATATTGAACATTTTGATTATGAAAAGTTACGTGAACAAGAACTGGATCGACTGGCTGATGAATTAGAAAAAAATATTAATATTGATGATTTATTAAAAAGCTGCCAACAATACGAAAATAATTAACATTGATACTTCCATAATTTCAACCAAAGCACCTGTTGTATCCCCTGTTGTTCCTTTAATCCGTTTAATCATCATTAACCGAAATAAATAACCAATCGCAACTAAAAATAATAATCCAATACTTAATTCTTCTAATAAGAATACAGATAAAACAACAACTAATAGCGTAACAAACCAAACCGCCATTTTCGATAAACTATTTGCTGCTGACTCCCCCATTCCTCCCTGCCTGACGTAGGGTGTAGTCGCAAGCAATATCATGGCTGCTGTTCGACCTATTACCGGTGAGAGCAATAATACTTCCCAGCCCACAATAATAATGGCTGAAAACTTTAGTAATAAAACCAGCAATAAAACCACTACTGCAGCAGGCCCCGAATAAGGGTCTTTCATAATTTCTAATGTACGTTGTTGATCACCATAGCCTCCTAACCAGGCATCAGCACTGTCCGCAAGGCCATCTAAATGTAATGCACCTGTAATCAATACCCATAGCGTTAATATAAGTCCAGCTTCAATCAAGTTATTTTCAGGCAAAGATAAATATGAAAGTATTGATGACAATAATAAAAGTAAGCTGCCAATAATTAAGCCAACAAATGGATAAAATAGCACTGACCAACCATATAATTTTTCACTATCACTTTCCGTAACGTGAAATATTTTTGGCACAGGAATGCGCGTTAATAGTCCCAGAGCTATGAAAAAAGCCTTAATCATTAAAATTCACGGCCATGAAAAATAAGCCGTGGCCAACTTTCCCCATCGGCATGTTCAATTTGTATACGCGAAGCTTTAGCCAGGCCAATATCTAGTTTAAATAATGCTGTTAATGGCATTCCTAATATATGACAAAGTATCATACGCATGACACCAGCATGGCTAACAATTAAAATATGTTTTCCCTGAAAGTCAGTTAATACATTTTTCCAGCCATCTAATACCCTTTTTTCAAAGTCTAATAAATTCTCACCTTGAGGGGGGGTAGTCTTGATAGGATCGTTCCAATACTTTTTAATATTATCAGGTTCAGTATTTAATAACTCTTCTGCTGTTTTCCCTTCCCACAAACCAAATGAAACTTCTTTAAATTCATATTTGTTTTGTAATGGCAGAGAATGAGCCTGCGCTAATTCTTCAGTAAATTCAGCACAGCGTTTTAATGGCGAAGTAATAATGTGTTGCCAATCTTGTTTATTAGCGGTAGTTGCGCGTAATTGTTTCCAACCTAATTCACTTAATGGGTCATCTAACTGACCACGATATTTCCTTCCACCTTCAACATCACCATGTCGAAGTAAATCGATTGTAGTCGTAGTTAATTTTTCATTCACTAGTAGAAACGCCTGCTTCAGCAAAAGTCGCCATATTTGCATGTAATGCACAAGCTTGTCTTAATAGAGGAATAACAACAGCTGCTCCACTCGCTTCTCCCAGGCGCATATTCAGGTTGACTAAAGGTTCAGCATTCAAGGCTTGAAGAATTAAAGAATGACCCGGTTCATGTGATTCATGCGCATAAATAAACCAGGCATCACAACCCGCTTTAATTTTTATTGCAGCAAGTGCTGCGACAGTAGCAATAAAGCCATCAATCACAACAGGCAGACCTTTTTGTGCAGCATAAAGATATGCGCCAGTTAATGCCGCTATTTCAAATCCGCCAAAGAAACGTAATATTTCAATTGCATTAAGTGATGTTGCCTGATGTTTTGTTAAGGCTTGTTCGATTACTTTTGCTTTATGTGAAACACCTTTTTCATCCAAGCCTGTACCCGGGCCGGCAAGATCGACAGCTGCTTTATTTAAATGTGCACACGCTATTGCAGTTGCTGATGTGGTATTAGCAATTCCCATATCACCACCAATAAAAACATGAGCATTTGAATCAATCGCACGTTGTACCGCAGCAGCACCGGCATCTAGTGCTTTTTCTAACTGCGCTTCTGTCATTGCTGCTTTTTCTGAAAAATTTTCTGTACCTGCAGCAATACGATTAGATATCACACCATCTAACTCACCCGCTTCAACAACAGTCCCTAAATCAATCACTTCCAATTTTGCACCGAGTTCTTTGGCTAAGACACTTATGGCTGCACCACCACGGGAAAAATTTTTAATCATCTCGGTGGTAACGACTTGAGGGAATGCAGAAACATTTTCATTTGCAATACCATGATCAGCTGCAAAAATAGAAATCTGTACCTTTTTAATTATTGGTTGTTGCGTTTTTTGAATAGCGGAAAATTTTACTGCCAGCTCTTCTAATTTACCCAGTGAACCCGGTGGTTTGGTTAACTGTAGTTGCCTATCATTTGCTTCTTGTATTGATTGTTCTGCAATTGTGGCTATCGGCTTATCTAACCAGTTCAAACTCATCATTATTTTCCTTTGATGTGACTGGGAATACCTGCCACCATTAATGTTACTTTATCGCAAACTGTTGCCAGACGTTGATGTAAGCGTCCAGCTTCGTCTACAAATTGACGGTTAATTTCGCCCATAGGGATAATTCCCATCGACACTTCGTTGCTAACAAATATTATTTTTCCCGGGAGTTCAGGTAAAATATTTATCAGGGTATTTATATTTTCATGGAGTTGGATTTTATTCTCTTCGCAACATAATTGATTGCTCAACCATAAGGTTAAACAATCAACAAGAATGCATGTTTTATTATTTGCATTATCTTTTAATATTGAAACAAGATTAATCGGTTCTTCAATTAACTGCCAATGTGCAGGACGCTGTTGTTGATGATGTTTGATCCGTTGTTGCATTTCATCATCTAATGCTTGTGCAGTAGCAACATAGATAACATCTAAACCACTTTCTGTCGCACAAGTTTCAGCGTAGAGGCTTTTACCTGAGCGGGCTCCGCCTAATATGAGTTCTTTCATAAAATTAAATAGAGAAATGTGAGTTTAAGCAAGCCAACCAGTAACGGTGAGCAAGCCTAATAAAACAACCCAAACAATGACAGCACGTTTTACTAAAGAAAGTGCATGTTGAATACAGGCAGTATCAGGTTCTTCGTCATCATGTTCAGCATGGCCAATACGCTGTTCATAACGTAATGCACCAACACCGCTCACAACAATAAATTCTTCACTGTCACGTAACCAAAGGTCTGACAGGCCATTCCAGTAACTCATGGTATCGACAAAGTTTCCTGCTACGGCATAACTTAATACGCAAATACGCGCAGGAAGCCAAATTATAATGTCATAGAATTCACGGCAGGCATCAGAAAAATCATCTTTTTCATCTCTTTGTTTTTCTTTTAATAAGCAACTTAACCTGAATAGAACCGCACCAACCGGGCCAAGAAGAATAAACCAGAAAAACACGCCTAACATGCGAATATTCGCCTGTAAGAAAATCTCTTCTTTTACTGTTTGCGCTAACTGCATAGGTGCTTCAGCAATAGTGCGTCCGCTTAAATCGCTGGCATAAAGATCAGCCGCTTCATAATCTTTATGTTCAAAAGCAGTGATTACATTTTGTACATCTTCATCAAGATCACGTGGGCCAATGGTAAAAATAAGCACTGCAATTCCAAAAATGAAACCAAATAAGCTCAAAACATTACCCAACATGGCGCTAACTAACCAGACGGCAAATAAAGCGCCTGCGAGAACGATAACCAGCGTTACGGAACCATTTTGGAAGGAAAAAGTGGGGAGTTTAGTGCGCAGCCAACTGCTATAACGGAAAAAAAAGTCAAAACGTCTCAATTCCGATAGGCTGGAAATAAAGTTTTCTGCAATTAGGGCAAAAATGACACTTAGTAGACTCATAATTGATAGTTTCTAGCTAAAAGAGGATAAATGCAAGTTTGTTGCTGGCCTAACAGCATATAATACCTGTCATTGCTTTGTTTCACTCGCAATGCCCAGCTTTTAAGAGGATAAAAGCTTCCTTAAAATATCCCAGTCAAACGCTTCACCAGGATCTGTTTTTCGCCCCGGAGCAATATCACTATGAGCAGCAATCGTCTGTTCATTTAATTCAGGATAAGATTCTATTAAATTTTTAATAATTTCTGATAAAACTTGATATTGAACATCGGTATAGGGGGTATCATCCTCTCCTTCCATTTCAATACCTATTGAGAAGTCATTACAGCAATCGCGATTCTCATAACAGGAAACTCCGGCATGCCAGGCACGTTTTTGAAATGGAACATATTGTACAATTTCACCATCACGCCGAACTAATAAATGGGATGAAACATTGAGCCCGGCTATTTCTTTAAAGTATGGATGATCATCAGGATTTAGCTCATTACAAAAAAGCTGATCAATATAATCTCCACCAAATTTACTCGGCGGTAAACTTATGCCATGAATAACAATTAGAGTAATATCCGATTCATTCGGGCGCGAGTCACAGTTCGGCGATGGTTGTTGCCGTGCTTCTTTTAGAAGTCCGGATATTATATCAACATACATAAGCTATTTAGTCAGTAACCATGCCGCGTAAGACCATATCAGTGAAACTAACAATGCCTACCATTTTGCCACACTCGATAACCGGTGCACGTGATAAACCAAAGTTTTCAAATAAACGCGCACAATAACGAATATCCATATTGGGATCGACTGAAACAACAGGCTTTGCCATTACTTCGTAAACATTAACTCTATCAGGTGCGCGATCTTTGGCTAAAACCTGTTTGGCAATATCTGAAATTAAAACAATACCATACTCATCATCATCATCACGCTTGTCAACAATGAGCGTTTTGGTTTCAACATGTTTCATTTTTTTCAATGCTTCCAATACTGTTGTCATACCATCGATAACATCAAAGCCTTTTTTCATTACATCTTTAACGCGAATAATTTCTTTGCTTGTCATAGCTCTTCCTCCACAACGTCAGTTAAAGTATCTATTTGATGCGCAACACCCAGCGCATCTTCTACATCAATTTTAAAAGCAATGCCTGTTCCGGGTTTACTATCAAACTCACCCACATTTGCAATACGCTCAAGAATTTTTCGAGATAAATGTTCTTCAACCAACATCAGTAACATGTCACGTTGTGTCTCTAATGTTAGGCCAAAAAATGTTTTACTTGTCTTCAAGCCTTCACCACGAGCATGGTTAATGACGGTCATGCCTGTAGCACCTTCTTTACGTGCCGCAGCCATTATGGCATCGGTTTTATCATCCTCGACAAGAGCTATGATTAATTTAAAATGCATTTGACTCCCTCCTTATTTTTCATCTGTTAAATTCTCTTTATTATGGTTTTTACGCCCACGCCATTCACTTAACTGTGCATACGCCATAACTGAAATAATCGGGCACAAACAGGCAAAAGCAATTAATCCAAAACCATCTAATAAAGCACTACGCCCGGGTACCGCATTTGCCAAACCTAAACCCAAAGCTGTCACTATAGGTACGGTTACTGTTGAGGTTGTAACACCACCGGAATCATAGGCGAGAGGAATAATCATCTTGGGTGCATAAAACGTCTGAATAATCACAATAAAATAACCCGCAACAATGTAAAAATGTAATGGTGTGCCGGTAACGATACGAAATGTGCCTATACCTAATCCGACAGCAACACCTATTGCAGCCGCAACTCTTAAACCAGTTACGCCAATAACACCTGCAGATACTTCGTTCACTTTTATTGCCACCGCCAATAATGAAGGTTCTGCAATTGCTGTTGCAAAACCTATCGCAATGGCAAATAGATAAATCCATTTATAATCGAACCAATGCACGACCTTTGCAACATTACCTGTTCCATAAATAAAATCCGAATTAGTAAGTTGCTGCGCCATTAATTCCCCTAAAGGAAATAAAGCTTCTTCCAGTCCAACCAGAAAAAAAGCCAGGCCAACAAGAACATAAATAAAGCCAACAATGACCTTACCTAAATTCGGAACCGGTTTTCTGATAACCAGAAACTGGAAACCAAAAATAATAATAACGATCGGTAGTACATCCAGAACGGTGTCTAAAGTGACATTAAATAAATGAATAAGAAGATCTATCATATCAACATGCCATAAGCCATAACAAAAATCATGGGCGTTAATGAGGCAAAAGCAATTAAACCAAACCCGTCTAACATCGGGTTGCGCCCCTTGATACTCGATGCCAGACCAACACCAAGAGCGGTCACCAATGGAACTGTAATGGTGGAGGTTGTGACTCCACCGGAATCATATGCGATGCCGATAATTTCTTTGGGGGCAAAAAAGGTCATAATCATGACCCCAATATAGCCACCGATAATTAAATAATGAATAGGCCAGCCTTTCAAAATTCGCAAAACACCAATGACAATAGCCAGGCCAACTGATAAGGCAACGGTTAGTCTTAAACCTGTGGAATAACTGGAACGAGCAGCTTCCGTGTCGGCAATCGCTTTTCCTGTTGATGCGACTTCTGCTGCTTTATCGGCGACCGCAATTAATGCAGGTTCGGCAATGGTGGTTCCAAATCCCAGTAAAAAAGCAAAGAGCAATAACCAAAAAACGCTGCCTTTACGAGCAAAGGCATAAGCCATGTTTTCACCAATCGGGAATAAACCAATCTCCAGACCTTTAATAAAGAGGCTTAAACCTAAAACGATGAGTGCCGTACCAACCAGAAGTTGCCCCATATTTGGAATGGGTTTTTGTAGCACAACAATTTGAAAAAAAGCGATGACAATGATGATTGGCAGAAGATCTCGGGTGCTTTGCCATAGCGGCAAGATGATTTGCTGTAATTGCTTGTTCATATTGAATAGTTTTGCAAATATCTCAGGTGAAAACATAAGATTAAATCTCGAAATTCATTAGTTCAGTTGTTACAATTGCAGCTTACACTTTACTGCTAAATGCAAATACATTCAATATTGATACAATGACACCTCCTTCAATCAGCGATATTCATACTCAAGTACAACATGCTCTTAATGAAGATCTGGGCAGCGACACAAATTGTAAATTTATGTCTCAAGATGTTACCGCGAGTCTTATACCTGAAAACAAGAAATCTAAAGCTCAACTCATTTGCCGTGAAACAGCCACTTTATGTGGCCAGGAATGGTTTAATGCTGCATTTGAGTTATTAGATAAAGACATTAAAATTAAATGGTATTTTGAAGATGGACAGGAAATTAATGACCATGATGTTGTTTGTGAGGTCGCAGGCAATGCTCGCCACATTTTAACTGCCGAGCGTACCGCACTTAATTTTTTACAAACATTGTCGGCTAGTGCAACGCAAACCCATTCCTATGTAAAAGCCATTGGTAAAACAAACTGTAAAATCCTTGATACACGTAAAACCATACCCGGTTTACGACTGGCACAAAAATATGCGGTAACCTGCGGTGGAGGTATTAATCATCGTATTGGTTTATATGACATGGTGTTGATTAAAGAAAACCACATTCATGCAACAGGATCAATTTCTGCCGCAGTAAATAAAGCACGAGAAAACTTTAAAGGTTTAAAAATAGAAGTCGAAGTTGAAAATATTGATGAACTACAACAAGCAATTAAATGTAACGTTGACCGCATTTTACTCGACAACATGGATATTGCTACTTTAAAACAAGCAGTGGAACTAACGAATAAAAAGATCGATCTTGAAGCGTCAGGAAATATTACACTTGAGACTATAAGCTCTATCGCTAAAACCGGCGTGGATTATATTTCGACTGGCGCAATAACAAAAAACATTATGGCGGTTGATTTTTCTTTAAGGTTTATTGAGGAAAATTAA
>CAZSCK010000027.1:0-3130 GCA_964605385.1 uncultured Thioalkalispiraceae bacterium | reverse complement strand
TCCAATCCCGGTGAACGTAGCTCAAACACTTTAAAATCCTTTTTTGTATAAATAACCTCACCCAACCGAACAGGCAAAGAAGTACCATTCGCACGAATCAATTTTAAAGGTTCGCCTTTCGAATAAGGCATGCTTGTTTTAATAATTAAATTCCATTCACCACGAACATCTTTTATTAAAATCACCTCTTTGGCTATAGATGAATCTAATTCGTCCTGAGCCTGCACTCCAGCCGTTTCTGCATAGTTCGATAATCGAATAACAGCAACTTCAATATGTTTTGAATCAGGTCGATTCAATCGTCGTACAAACCCTAAGATTGGATGACTCTTGTTTTCAGGCATTGTAAACGCCACCAACATATCAATTTGAATCGGGTTACTAAAATCTGTTTCTTCCGTGCTAATTAATAATCCACCCGCACTAAAATTAGTAATAACCCAACTTGCAGACATATGCTTACTTTGTTCTTCAGCTAGTAGTGCAGATGACATCGCAAGGGTATCAATAAATTGTCTTGATTCTCTAACCCGAGCCTGATCAGGAGCAACAAGATCTTTCAGTAATCTGTTTACTTCCTTAAATCCAAAGTAAACACTTAAGCTTGACTCATCAAAAGAAGCATGCCGTTTTTGCCGCCTTTCTTTTGGAGTTATTCCCATTATCATCAATTCTATAACAGGCACACGATCTACTTCTCTTACTTCGGCTAATGGACGACTAAACTTGCTATCATCAAAATCATTAATGAATTGTTGTTTGCCAATTTCTTTATGGTCACTTACCAGTACATTATATAATTTAGAATAATTAAACTGGATTAATGGTGAAGGCATGTTCTCAGTACGTTTAAATACAGGAGGCATGTCACTCTTATAATGTGTTAGTAAAAACCCCTGTTTTAATTCCTTACCATCATCAGCTACAATCTTTAAACCATCACCGCTTAATAAATCAAGATAAGCATCTGGAATATTAAACATTCGTGTTGGCCATGTTGTTACATCTAATAAGCCGAAAAGTTGAATAGATAGATAAAGTCTTCTGACATTAGAAATTGGAACACCACCTTTTCTTAACCTGTCAGAACTTTTTCTTATACCAATAAGACCAATCACATCATAATTATCATCAATCGCACCATGATGAGCGAGTGAAAAAAATATTTGATTGCAATGTTGCCAGGAAACTTTAGGAAGTCTTTGATAATGAAGAGCACGTAACCTTTGTTCTAAGCGTATAAGCTCAAGCGAACGCGCAGCAAATTGGCTGATTAACTTACTATTTTTTTTATATTCCTTCTTATCAGCAGAATAGTAGTCTCTAAATAATAATTTATAAGCAATGGATAGTTGATGAATAGCATCTATGCTCGAAATAAGAGCACTCTGTCGTTCATTACTTTCCGGCAAACTATTTTCCTGTTTTTGATATTTGTCATACCAAAGTAAAACAACTGGATAAATGTATGAGGCAAGTAGTTCTGTATACTCTTTTCGTTGTTTTGGAGAAAGTAAAACTCGATTAATTCTTTGTAGTGTATTTGCGGCTTCTTCTAATAAACGGACGGGAAGTTTTTTATGAGTTTCTAACTTCTGAATAATAGTATTTCTATCGAGTTCATTTTTTTCTGCTTTTTTAAAAGGAAGAGATAAACCAGATAGCTCACCTAAGACAGTATCTGATTTTTTGTTCCTAGAGACGTTTTTCTCTCTCTTTTCTTGTTCTGTTCTTCTAAATAGGCTCATGACAAATTTAAAATTTATTCCACATTCGTAGTACTCCATGTACAGAAAGATAATTTTTATTTATTAAATGTAAGATATAAATACGCTTAATTCAAATATGAATTCGAACTTAACTCACAATTTTTTTGATGCAGCGCTGAAACCAAAGGAATCTAAATTGCATGTGCGTGGAGGGGGAAGAAATACTTAACTATTTTTAATGCGAACAATAACTTCTAAACTGGATGATACAGTACCTTCAGGTAACTCAGGCAGTTTATCTATATTGATCGCATCCACAGGAATATCGGTTAGCATTCCTGTGTCTGTATTAAAAAAGTGAAAATGTTTAGAAACATTAGAGTCATAAAAAACTTTGCTTGGATCGACAATAACTTCCTTCACCAAACCTTTTTTAGCAAACAAACCGAGTGTATTGTAGATGGTAGCTTTTGAAGCAGTCGAACAACCATCATCATTAACCATTTTCAATATTTGTTCAGCCGATAAATGCTGTGGCCGCGAAAATAAAATCTGGGCAATCTCAACCCGTTGGTTGGTTGGTGTCACCCCAGATGATTTTAGTTTGTTTACAATATCGTCGCGATTACTCATCACAAGCCTCAGCATAATAATTACCTGACTTAAAGTATAGAATACAAACTTAGATGAAGTCTAGACATCAAGCCTGTTCCAGCTGATATGGCGTAATATCTAGAATCGGTTGGTGACTTAAAATGATATCTGCGACTAAACGCGCCGATGCTGGTCCCAACACCACGCCATTTCGATAATGCCCCGCATTCAGATATAAACCTTCGACACTCGGAACTGGACATATATAAGGTATACCATCCGTGGAACCAGGCCGTAAACCTGCCCAATGAAACTCAACCTCAGCATCTTTCAAACATGGCATTATTCTGTATGCTTCTTGTTTCAACTCTTCACGTGCAGCCGTAGTAATGCTTTTATCAAAGCCGGTATGCTCCAAAGTGCTGCCCACTAGCACCCGCCCATCACGGCGAGGGATAACATAGCGATCCTGGCTTAATGTGATTCTTTTAATCTTACCGGGCTCAGTCTTAAAGAGAATCATTTGTCCTTTTACTGGTTCTACTAAAATATTAATATTTTTCAGTAAGTTAGCACTCCATGCCCCCCCCGCAACCAAGACTTTATCCGCGGTAATATTTCCCGTAGAACTCGTAACACCCGAAACCTTGTCTGGTTTTGTAATAAAACCTGTCACTTCAGTCTGCTCTAAAAATTTAACCCCTTGTTTTAAAAGGTATTTTTTTGTCGCCTTAACCAAACGAGGATTACGTACCTGCCTCACCTCCGGCATCCAGATTGCCTTTTTATCTACTAACAAAGTTCGTGATAACTCAGGTTCTAACTCA
>CAZSCK010000026.1:24893-32326 GCA_964605385.1 uncultured Thioalkalispiraceae bacterium | reverse complement strand
TATTGTGAAATATTAAAATCTTTATTAATTTTAAATACAAGGCTAACAAGTGATTCATAATCACCGAGGTGATTTCTAACTGAACCATTTGGCATCACCAGCCAGTGAGCGATATAAGGCTCGTCCCCACCATCCCCCTTATCCTCCCCAGCACCAAAGTAGCCTACTATGCGGTAAGAACTGCTCCAGCGTTCAATTGAAATGTATTTTTTAATATTTGAGTTGGTAACACCAGTATCATAAATAGATGAGACATCAAGATATACTTTTTTACCATTTTGAGAAAAGACCAGACTTGCTACTTCCACTTTTGGTAACAGTCCATTGCCACCATAAAATATTTTGCCATCAATAATGCAGGGAGTTTGGGCTTTAGAACAATATTGAATTTTATGAACTTTTTTATCAAATGTTTTATTGGTGATGGTTAAGGTTATCCCATCCTGATAAACATTATTTACTGCTGTGTCTGCATGACACGATAAGGATAAAAAAGACAGGGCAAAAAACACAGACAATCGTAGGGATGATTTAAACATTAGCATGACTCAAGTTGCTGATTAATTTTGCAGGCAGGTTGGCAGTTAACGCTATCGTCGGTTGGCCTTTGACCTTTCCGTTGCTCTTCAAGGCTTCCAGACGTATTTTTATTTTATCCATGAGTGCTTCTGACTTGTCGCGAATTCGAATATCACCTCTTTTAATACTGTCACCCTGAAGTGTATTAAAGTGTACCGGTAATATACAACCTTTTAGAAACAAGCTAGAGGAGGCGCGGTGTAATTGAATATTCTTGCGATGCTCGGTATTTTGTAATTCCAGTCGCCAGCCTTTACCGCCCATATCTCGAGTCTTGCCGTCTTCTCTGACCTTGAGCCCATACGTTCCCAGTTTGATTCGGCTTATATTATTTTTACTTTTTCCTGCCTCATTGGCCTTCCAGGGTAGTTCATAAGTATAAGACAACCATTCCCATTTTCCGTTTACGGTCTTTATGTACATTTTCCCCCAATTGCTATCTCCATGATAAGTATGCCGAACGATATGTAACAGATCCCAAGCCATATAAACCTCCTTATTAAAACAGTCCTTGAAACAAAATCTTGCTATAAAGTGGTGTGTTTTACAAGGAATAAATATACAACTGTGGTGGTCATTTTTAGCTCTACGTGCGAATGACACCCTCTAATTATTGCTTTTATGTGGAGCACACCGTTCCGCAGCTGTAATATCCAGGCAGTTCGGCATTTACCCCCTCTTTTACCAGATAATTTGATCTTGCTAAGATATAATTGCCATTCGTCAGTAAAAGTGTAAATTTTTGATTTAGTTATGCTAAAAATACGATGGATTCCCGCCTGCGCGGGAATGACGCGTTAGCGGGACAGCAGCGATATTTAATTATAAAAATAATGCAGATTAATGAAGAACAAAACTGAACAACACACACCTATGATGCAACAATACTTGCGTATCAAGGCAGAACACCCTGACATTTTATTGTTCTATCGCATGGGTGATTTTTATGAATTATTTTTTGATGATGCTCGTGAAGCTTCCAGGTTATTGGACATAACCTTAACCGCACGCGGACAATCGAACGGCTCTCCGATTCCTATGGCGGGTGTGCCCTATCATGCTGCCGATAATTACTTAGCTCGCTTACTTCGCAAAGGCATGTCAGTTGCTATTTGTGAACAAATTGGCGATCCAGCCACATCCAAAGGGCCCGTTGAACGTAAAGTGATGCGTATTGTTACTCCTGGCACCGTGACAGATGAAGCATTACTAGAGCAAAGTAAAGAAAGTTTAGTCGTCGCACTCACCACGGCTAATGATAGTAGCTTCGGTATAGCCATGCTTGATATGAGCAGTGGCCGTTTTGCAGTTTTACAAGCTAAAGGGGAAGAAGCCTTATTCAGTGAGTTACAACGCTTGCGACCTGCTGAACTTTTAATCAGTGAAGACTGTGATATCACCCCATATCAACACCGTGTTACCAATGTTAAACAACGCGCGCCCTGGCATTTTGATCCTGGCTCTGCTGAACGTGAATTGTGTGAGCAATTTTCGACCAAAGACTTAGCCGGTTTTGGTTGTGCCGATCTACCCCTGGCCATTTCTGCGGCAGGGTGTTTACTCGCTTATGTGAAAGAAACACAACGTTCAGCTTTACCTCACATTCAAGCCTTGCATACCGAGTCACGTGAAGATTGTTTAATTCTCGATGCTTCTACACGATATAACCTTGAGTTAAGCGAAAGTATTTCCGGACACAAAAATAATACTCTCAGTGCTATTCTTGATCACACCGCTACACCAATGGGTAGCCGTTTATTACATCGCTGGATTCATCGTCCTTTGCGCGATCATAAAATTTTAAATCAACGTCAGGAATCCATTGAATCCATATTAAAGTCTCAAGCCTATGCTGAGTTAAATGAAGTCTTACGCGGCATTGGTGATATTGAACGTATACTAACTCGCATCGCACTTAAATCTGCCAGGCCACGCGATCTTGCTCAATTAAGAAATGCATTAGCACAACTCCCAGCATTACAAAAATGTTTAGCTGTACATAAAAGTGCACACATCAAACAGTTAAGTAAACAAATTAGTGAACACCCAAAACTTCATACGCTATTAAATAAAGCGATTATCGAAACACCACCGTTATTAATTCGTGATGGAGGTGTAATTGCAACAGGTTACGATAAAGAACTCGATGAGCTGCGTAGTTTGCAGGAAAATGCCGGTGAGTTTCTTGCCAAGTTAGAAGCTAAAGAAAAAAAAGAAACTGGCATTAATGCACTTAAGGTCGGTTATAACCGTGTGCATGGTTATTATATTGAAATTAGTCGACTGCATTCTGATGTTGTGCCGGAACACTACCAGCGCAGGCAAACATTAAAAGCCGCTGAGCGGTTCATTACCCCTGAATTAAAAGCACTTGAAGATAAAGTATTAAGTGCAAATGAACGTGCGCAGGCACGAGAAAAAAGTTTATACAATGCTTTAATTGATAAACTTGGTTTATCACTTGTCACGTTGCAAAATTGTGCGCAGGGATTATCTGAATTAGATGTATTACATAACCTGGCAGAACGTGCTGATTTATTAAATTATGTTCGTCCTAAGTTAGTGAATACAACAGGCATTAAAATTAACAATGGTCGCCATCCTGTTATTGAACAAGTACAAGATGCGCCCTTTACACCCAATAATATTTCGCTTTCAGAAAAGCAACATCTGCATTTAATTACCGGCCCGAACATGGGCGGTAAATCAACCTACATGCGACAAACCGCATTAATCGTTTTAATGGCACACATTGGCTGTTTTGTTCCCGCAAACAGCGCAGAAATTGGAAATATTGATCGAATCTTTACTCGTATTGGTGCATCGGATGATCTTGCCAGTGGACGATCAACCTTTATGGTTGAAATGACAGAAACTGCAAATATTTTGCACAACGCAACAGCAAATTCTTTAGTACTTTTAGATGAAATTGGCCGGGGCACCAGCACCTATGATGGTCTGTCGCTGGCGTGGGCTTGCGCCGAACATTTAGCGCTAAAAACAAAAGCACTCACTCTATTTGCCACTCATTATTTTGAATTAACGACACTGGTTGATGATCTTGCGGGTTGCATAAATGTGCATCTCGATGCTATTGAGCATGGTGATACCCTGGTCTTTTTACATAAAGTAAAATCGGGCACAGTAAACAAAAGTTATGGTTTACAGGTTGCGACGCTTGCAGGAGTGCCTCGTGAAGTAGTGGAGCGAGCAAAAGCCAAACTGCAGCAATTGGAACTTGAACAGGATGGTTCAAAAACCATGAAATCCAATACCCCCTCTAAACCGGCAGTACAGATAAAAGAGTCTGAATTAGACCTATTTGTTAAAAACTTACAGCCGGATGAGCTTTCTCCGCGTGATGCCCTGGAACTTATTTACCAGCTTAAAAACCTGTTGTGAGTCGAATTTAAGCGCATTTTGTTTTATCATAGCGGTATACAATTCCAGCTATTACCTGTCATTGCGAGCCAGCTTTATCGGCGAAGCAATCTCAAGTTTAGCGCGATACCCATGAGATTGCTTCAGTCACGTTGTTCCATCGCAATGACATGACTGTTCTTAATAAAATTCGAGCTGTAACAGATTCAGGAGCCACAAATGACTTACGTAGTAACCGAGGACTGTATTAAATGCTTACACACAGACTGTGTTGAAGTATGCCCTGTCGATTGTTTTCATATTGGTCCTAATTTCATGGTGATTGATCCAGATGAGTGTATCGACTGCACCTTATGTGAACCAGAATGTCCGGTAGAAGCTATTTTTGCTGAAGATGAATTGCCCGATGGCATGGAAAATTATATTGAACTCAATGAAGAACTCTCTCGCGAATGGCCTGTAATCACCGAAATGATTGATGCCCCGGCCGATGCCGCTGAATGGGCTGGAAAACCTGACAAACTCAAACTTCTTGAGCGCTAATACCCTTCTTTTATGGTACGAGATAACATAACGCTTATTCCCTATGGTGACGATCCCCTCACCTTACTTGCCCAACATTTGCTCGAAGATTATACCGAACAACTGCCTGACTTAACCCAGGCCGTTGTTCTATTATCCGAACCTCATGCTGCAAAACGTTTACGCCACCTTCTGCTGCAACAAGCAGAGCAACGCGGCATAAACGCATTACTTTGCCCGCAAATTTTAAACTTACATGATTGGGCCTTGATTCAATTTAATAAGCGGCAGTTTAATAAAGAGAAAAAAGAACCGCATACAATTTGTGGCCAACACCAACGTGAACTCATTTTATTTGATGCCTTAAGCCAACACAAAGCATTACTCGGTAGCGGTAGCCCGTGGCATTTAACCGATGACTTACTCAAACTCTTTGATCAACTCACATCAAACCAAAAAAAGTTACCTGATAATTACGATGACTTTGAAAAAGAAATTGCTAATGCCTATGGCATTTCAGCTGATGACTTTCCTGCTTTAGGTCACGAAGCAACGCTGGTGCATACTTTGTGGAACGCATGGCATACCCAGCTTAATGCCGAAACCGATGTTGCGATGTTTGACAGTGAAGCCGCCTATTTACTTGGCTTAAATACAGACATTCAAAACAATGAAAATGTTCTTTATATTGCGGGCTATCATCAATTTTCACTTGCAGAACAAAACTGGTTAAAGCAATTAATAAAAAAACAACGTTGCCAACTATACTTGCATGGACAACAAGCTCTACAAAGTCAGGGCGAAACTGAATATCATCCTGATGCTCCTGTCTCAAATTTATTAAAAACCTTCAATATACAAAGCGCTAATAACAACGAAAATAATTATACTCAGTTTATTAATAGCTGTTACCAACATACCGTACAGCCTTTTATACAACGTGCTAATGAATTATCAAAAATACCCAATGACGATATAAAAAACAGACTTAAGCTTTTGTTTTGTAAAGGCCATGAAGAACAAGCCCATGCTGTTGAATTACAGGTAAGACGCTGGCTGTTAGAAGGGAAAAATAACATTGGTATTGTTACTGAAAACAGACGACTTGCACGTCGAGTACGTGCCTTATTAGAACGTGCCGATGTGCCACTACACGATTTAGCTGGCTGGGCTTTATCAACCACACGTGCCGGTGCGGTATTAGAAAGATGGCTGGAATGTATAGAAGAAGATTTTTCTCACCAACCTTTTCTCGATTTATTAAAATCACCTTTTATTTTTTGTGATTTAGACTCGCAACAAGTCAAACATGCCGCTTATCGACTTGAAAACGATATTATTCGTCACGAAAATATCGCACAAAATTTACAACGCTATAAAAAAACTATTGCTTCCAGGGCAGACAAATTACAGTGGTCGTCTGCTACCAGTGAAACATTAATTGGAATACTTGAATCTTTTGAAGCAGCAAATGAGCTATTAAAACCTTTATTAAAAGGCTCGCATGATGCTGGCCATTATATTGATGCGCTATCTGCAAGCCTTGAACTGCTTGGAATGACCCCGCTGTTACAAGAAGATGCTGCCGGAGTGCGTGTTATTGAAATGTTAGACACATTAAAACACAGCAGCTTACAATATCGTTTAAAATTCAACTGGTCAGATTTTCGTACCTGGTTGGGCCGTAGCCTTGAAAAATTCGTATTCACGCCTGAAAAAGCATCCAGCCCTGTCACCTTAATGGGCTTAGGGCAAAGTCGATTACAACAATTTGATGCACTGATTATTGCCAGTGCAGAACATGAACATTTACCGGGAAAAACAAACCTGACACCCTTCTTTAATAATGCAGTGCGTTTGCAATTAAACCTAAGCACAACACATGAAATGTTAACCGAACGTTTTCATCATTTCCGCCGTTTACTCGAAGCAGCTCCCGAAATTTTAATAACCGCAAACAATGAAGAAAATGGTGAAGATGTTCCACTCAGCCCGTGGCTGGAAATTATTCAACGCTTTTATCAACAGGCCTATTCCACTTCATTAGAAGATAAAAATTTAAAAAGTTTAGTAACTAATCCCGGAACCTTCGTTATTCGCTGTACAGAAGAATCTTTACCCGAAAAAACAACTCAGGCAAAGTCATCTCTACCTAAAGAGTTAGTACCTAAACATTATTCTCCTAGCAGCTATCAAACCTTAATGGACTGCCCTTATCAATTTTTCGCCTCACGCGGTTTAAATTTATCGGCCAATGAAGAAGTGCAGGAAGCTTTATCAAAAAGTGATTACGGTGAACGAGTTCATCGTTGTCTCGAAGCATTCCATCAAAAGGTTGACTGGTTATCAGCTCCATTTAAAGGCGTTGTTACTGAGAAAAATCGTGAATCGGCAATTGCGACACTTGAAGAAATTTCACAACAGGTATTTTCTAAAGATCTTGATGATAGTTTTGAACACAGCGGATGGTTAACGCAATGGCTTAAACTGATTCCTGAATACATCAGCTGGCAAATTAAAAATGCCGGTGAATGGCAATTTTATGAAGCCGAACTTAAAAGTAAGATTGCCTGGCAAAAAGATACCGAACTGGGCGGTAGACTCGACAGATTAGATAAAAATGAAAGCGGCTTGAGTGTGATTGACTACAAAACCGGTAAATCTGCAACCCTGGCTGAAATTGAGCAAGGTGAGGCTGTTCAGCTGCCCTTTTACGCACTTTTGGCTGAAACAGAACTCAAGCAAACGGTTAACCGCGTGAGTTATCTCACTCTCAGTAATACCGTCAAATTTGGAGCACAACTTTCTGATGATGAATTAGAGACAATTAGCCAGCAAATAGGCGATCGGCTGACACAAATAATTGATGAAATGAGAGGTGGTAAAGAACTCACCGCATGGGGTGATGAAAGTACCTGCCAATACTGCAATATTAATCGGCTTTGTCGTAA
>CAZSCK010000026.1:20055-24793 GCA_964605385.1 uncultured Thioalkalispiraceae bacterium | reverse complement strand
CATGGGGTGATGAAAGTACCTGCCAATACTGCAATATTAATCGGCTTTGTCGTAAGCAGGCCTGGAATATATAAAATGTTGTTGAGCTAAAAAAATTATAGGCAAAAAAATAGGCGACCAAAATGGTCGCCTTAAAGTTCCTTTCAGGCAATCCCGCCTGTACGTATAACGAGCAGATCCGTGTTTAACTTACGTTAATCAGCTTCCATGCTTCTGCACACCAATCCTTTTATATTGCTTCCTTTAGGCTATCCTGCCTAATACACTTTTCCTTGTGCTACATCCTATATTTAACACTTTGTTTTGGGGTATGCACGTAGACTACCAACCTAAACAGGTTAAACAAGCGATCTTTTTCAGAATATGATTCAGCTCACAAAATACAATATTTTGTAAATAATATGGAATATTAACCGTGCATATTTCAACCATTTAGACTGAGACTAAATTTTATCTGTGCAATAAGCTCTATCTGGCACAATAAATATCAGATAAAATTTAACAGTAATTACATTTTCAGGTATTTCATGACATCAACAGTACAGCTAACTGGCCATACCACTGTCCAGGCATCTGCCGGAAGCGGTAAAACCTACCTTTTAATAAGTCGAATTGTACGCCTGTTATTGAGTGGTGCTGAATCAGGCAATATTCTCGCGATTACCTTCACTCGCAAAGCGGCTAATGAAATGCAGACCCGTCTGTTGGAAAGGCTTTATGAATTAGCCACCTGTGATGAAAACAGTCTGAAAAAAATATTAACCGAGTTACAACTTGAGATTAGCCCAGCCTTAATCAATCTCAGTCGTGGTTTATATGAAAAAATATTGCACAGCGAAGCGCCGGTAAAAACATCCACCTTCCATGCCTTTTGTCAGGAACTACTGCGACGTTTCCCCATGGAAGCAAACATCTCTCCGGGATTTGATTTATTAGATAAAACTGCCTTACTTTATGATCAAGCCTGGGATGCTTTAATGGCGGAAGCCAATCAGAAAAAAGAAGCTCCTCTTGCTGCGGCATTACAACTCTTGTTTAAAGAACTTGGTTTATATAACAGCAAGCAAGCATTAACTAATTTTATAGAACACCGTAGTGACTGGTGGGCTTATACCGGAGATGAAGCAAATCCTGTACTTTATGCTAAACAAAAACTGGAAAAACAGCTCAGTATCAAAGCAGACAGCAATCCCGTTGAAGATTTATTTAATAAAGAAATAAACATCACACAATTAAATGAATTCCACGTTTTACTATGTAAACACGATACTAAGAAAAACATGGAACACAGTGAATTCATTTATAAAATAATTGATACAAAAAATAGTCTTTCTGTACGCTTTAATTTGTTTAAAGAATGTTTTTTAACTAAAACAGGTACAGCGTTAAAACGTAAAGAAAGTAAAATTGCAGAAAAGAAAATGGGAGCGGATGGTCAGGATCGTTTTCTTGAGTTACATACTTTATTAAGTGAACAGCTAATAGAAACAAATTCTCAACTTGCCGCTATACGAACAATGGAAACCAGTTCTGCATGGTATCTTGCAGGCCACCACTACCTGGAGCAGTTTCAAAAAATAAAAAAAGAACAGCGCACTTTAGATTTTAATGATCTGGAATGGCAAACTTACCTTCTGCTGAATAAAAGTAATAATGCATTATGGGTTCAATATAAACTCGATCAGCGCATAGAACATCTTTTAATTGATGAGTTTCAGGACACCAACCCGACTCAATGGCGATTAATTTTACCCTTACTTGAAGAGATGGCTGCAAGTGAAGATGGACGCCAACGCAGTGTTTTTATTGTTGGCGATGAAAAGCAATCTATCTACCGCTTTCGTCGTGCAGAACCGCGTTTATTTATTGCCGCTGAAGAATGGTTGAAAGATAACCTGGGGGCAACTACATGCCCATTAAGTCATTCATGGCGCTCCAGCCCGGCCATTATTAATTTTATTAATAAAATATTTACTCAAGATCGATTTAAAGCTTTATTACCCGGTTTTATTGAACATAGCACCCATCGCGAAGAACTCACAGGCAAGGTAACTTTATTACCCTTATCACTAAAAGAAGTCGTCGAAAAAGAAGATAACGAGGGAACAGCATTAGTATTACGCAACCCGTTAAATGAACCTCGTGAAGAATCAATAAGCCAGCAATATTTTAATGAAGGTTTGTTGATCGCAAAACAAATTGAAGAGCTTATAAAACAGAAAACAGCCGTAGCAAAAAAAGACGCTAATGAAGCAATAAATTATAACGACATTATTATATTACTGCGCAGTCGCACCCATGTTGCAGATTATGAACGAGCACTCAGACAAGCTGGCATTCCCTATATTGGTGCAAACCGTGGAACGTTACTTGAAAGTCTTGAAGTAAATGATATGTTAGATCTTTTACAATGGTTAATTCTTCCGTTTGATAATTTATCCTTAGCCGGAATATTACGTTCACCTTTATTTTCAGTTTCAAACCAGGATCTTATTGCCATAAAACAGGCCTCAAAAGGTAGCTGGCTGGAACGCCTGGAACATTATGTACAGCAAAAACCACAACATGCGTCATTACCTCGTGCCTATCAACTCTTAACTCAGTGGCAAGATAATGCCAGTAAACTCCCTGTACATGACTTGCTGGATAAAATATACAGCGAAGCAAATGTACTGGCGCGTTATGTTGCAGCCTTTCCTTCGCATTTAAGCCAGCGAGTTAGTGCAAATTTAACCCGTTTTCTTGAGCTGGCTTTAGAAATGGATAGTGGCCGTTATCCCAGCTTGAGCCGATTTTCTTCATGGTTAAGTGAATTAAGACAAATGGAAAATGAAGCGCCCGATGAACCTGTTACCCCCGCTGCAGATGAAGCAGAACAACGAGTACAAATATTAAGTGTGCATGCAGCTAAGGGACTAGAGGCTCCCGTTATTTTTCTTGCAGACAGCGCCAATAGTCCTGCAAATAAAAAAGCCTATTCCACCTTAATTGACTGGCCAGCAGAAAATGATCGACCTGAATATTTTCTGCTAACCGCAGCGAAAAACAATTTAGATGAATTCAGTAAAACGTGCCTAAAAGAACAGGAGTTTTTTGAACAACGTGAAAATGCGAACTTACTTTATGTAGCACTTACCCGCGCAAAACAAATGTTATATATCAGCGGAAGTGAACCCAAGTCTAAAGATCATGGTTGGTATGAAAAAATTTGTTCCGCATTTGAATATACCAGCAAAGAAAACCAAAACTCTATTATTCTTGAATCTGTCGGTACTGAAGAAAAAATTTCTATAGAACAGAAAGCAAAAATAAAAAAAGTACTCTCTATTGCTAAAGAGCTATCAATACCTGTAAAAATTAATAATAAACAACTTGATATATCACCAAGTCAACAGGTAACCCATTCAAATAATAAAAGTGAATCCAGTGAAGGAAATGACAATACCCTTAGAGGAATAATTATGCATCAAATGCTTAATTATTTATCTCGTTTTCCTGAAAACAAACAATCACAATTTTATACTGCAGAAAGTAATAACATACAAATATCTGATCTGGAAACATGGTGGTCGGAATGCCTAAATGTAATAAAAGATAAATCATTTTCAGACTACTTTAATCCTTCATGCTATGACGATTTTTACAATGAAGTTCCCATACAATTTAAAGATGAAGGGAAAATGGTTTATGGCATAATCGACAGGCTAATTATAAAAGACAACACTGTAACTATTATAGATTACAAAACACATCCATATGTTAACAAAGAAAATATTGAAAAAATTGCCAAAACATACGAGCAACAAATGCAACTCTACAAAAAAGGTGTACAGCTCTTGTGGCCAGAGTATAATGTGACTTCAATATTGTTATTTACCGCAATCACAAGCTCATACGCACTTTAACTTTTTCAACACAGGTATCTAAAAAAGAATATGTCTTCAGACTCCCATTTACAACAAGCCATTGATGCTTACGAGCAAGGTGAAACCAAATTAGCTTTAGAAACAATGCAGGAAGTTCTAATAGCGGAACCGCAAAACCCAATAGTTCGTGTTGAGTTTGCTAATATGCTGATGCGTGAAAAACGTTTTGATGATGCTCGAGACTTACTTGATAGCTTATCTTCAGATGAAAAAAATAACCCTGCAGCACTGGCACTCTTTGGTCAGCTTGAATCCATTAATGCCGTTATTGATGCGCCTGATTTTGAAGAGTTATTGCAAACAATTGAACAGAATCCAAAAAATTGTCTTGCACGAGAACAACTAAGTGCACATTATAAATTACGCGGTGATTATGTTGCTGCTATGGAACAACTTTTAGCGATAGTACGATGTGATCGTAATTACAATAATGAAGCAGGTCGAACAGGCTTATTAAAAATATTTGATCTATTAGGTCATAATCATGAATTGGCTGGGCAATACCGAAGAAAGTTAGCGCAGACACTAAATTAAATTGTAGGTTGGGCTTTTTGTACATGGATGTACTTATGCAGCGATGGCAAGGAGGCCATAGAGCTGCCAGCCCGACGCAATACTACTTTAAACAAACAAGATTAAATCGCTTTCATCATATTTCAGTTCAATCATTTTTTAGCGGTTAATAAAAAATAAGTGGTGTTAGCTTACCGCAGCGTCGGGCTGAAGCCCGACCTACACAAAACGCGGAGTTAAAATATTTTATCTTGTCGCTTTATTTAATGCTGCACTCAGTCGCGCTGCTGGAATATAAC
>CAZSCK010000026.1:1629-19955 GCA_964605385.1 uncultured Thioalkalispiraceae bacterium | reverse complement strand
TTTTATCTTGTCGCTTTATTTAATGCTGCACTCAGTCGCGCTGCTGGAATATAACCTGGAACAACTGTGCCATCTTCTAAAACAATTGCAGGTGTGCCGCGAATGCCAATCATATTACCTAACGCATAATGTTGTGCGACTGGGTTCTTACATTTTTCTGCTTTTACACTAATACCATTTTTAGAGTCTGTCATTGCTTTTACTTTATCTTTACTACACCAGACGGCCTCTGCCTTTTTAAAGGCACCTGAGCCAATACCTGCTCTTGGGTATGCCATATAACGAACCCGAATACCAAGCTCATTATATTTTTTAACTTCATTATGTAATTTGCGACAGTAACCACAATCAATATCTGTAAAAACAGTTACCGTATGTTTTAAAGTTTTCTTACCAAAAATAACCATTGAATCTTCACCCATGGCATTAATCGCAGCGGCTACTGAACTATTACGCGCCCCCTCAGAAATATTTTCTTTTGTTGCCATATCAATTAAATCGCCATCAACGACATACCGCCCATCTGCACTGACATAAAAAAAGCGTGGCGGCATGGCAACCTGATATAAACCGGGAATCGGCGAAGGAGCAATATTTTCAAGATTCACACCTTTAAACTGTTTAGCAATATTTTTTCTGGCTGCTTCCAAATCAATGTTTTCAGCAAAAACAGGGCTAACAACCAAACATGCTGCAACAACAACGAACACTTTACTTAATACATTTTTCATTTAAATTAGAACCTTCAGTAACTATCAAATCAGGAATATTGGTGAATTATACTCTTTTCATATAAGAGAATTGTGAGGTATTTGACCTTTTAGTCCTTATTTTGTTCCCCTCATCACTTATTTATTTATTTAACCACGAGGATGATGCTGGCTATGTAAGGATTTCAAACGCTCATTCGCAACATGTGTATAAATTTGGGTCGTCGATAAATCACTGTGTCCCAGGAGCATTTGTACCACCCGTAAATCAGCACCATGATTTAATAAATGCGTCGCAAAAGCATGGCGTAATGTATGAGGTGATATTTCTGTGGTTATTTCAGCCTGAAATGCATAACGTTTAATCAAATACCAAAAAGCCTGACGCGTCATTGCAGCACCTCTCCTGGTCACAAATAAAGCATCCGTCACCTGACCTTTTAATAAATCTGCTCTTGTATTTAAAATGTATTTTTCCAGCCAGTTAACCGCTTCTTCACCCAGTGGCACTAAACGTTCTTTATTTCCTTTGCCGGTGACACGCAAGACACCTTGTTGCAAATTGATTTGGCTTAACTGTAAACCAACTAATTCAGATACGCGTAAACCTGTTGCATATAAAACTTCAAACAAAACACGATCACGTAAACCCAAAAGTGTTGAAGTATCTGGTGCCATCAACAATGACTCAACATCTTCTTCAGTTAATGTTTTAGGCAAAGAACGTCCTAATTTTGGTGCATCAATAAGTGCAACAGGATCAACATCAATATTTTTTTCGCGCAATAAATATGCATAAAAGAGTCTTAAACTTGATAGCAAACGGGCACGACTACGCGGACTGATTTCCCGTTTTTCCAGTTCAGACAAATAACTCACTATCACTTCACGATCTGCTTTAATTAATTGTTCTGAGACCAAACCATTTGATGCGAGCATTAACCATGTCACAAATTTTTTAAGGTCAGCTCGATAAGCCGACAAGGTATTTTCACTTAAGCCTCTTTCCATCCAGACAACATCAATAAACTGTTCGATTATTTCAGGTATATCTGAAGAATCTTTACTCACAACAACACACCTTCATGCTTTAATAACCAGCGTTTAATATTTAACTGCCTACCTTCTGTTTCACCGGCATAACCACCAATCCCCTTTGCAGATATAACACGATGACAAGGAATAATAATTTGAATGGGGTTATTTCTACATGCATTGCCCACTGCACGAGGGCTGGAATTAAGCTTATTCGCAATGTCACCATAAGTGCGTGTTTCTCCAAGGGGAATTTCACTTAACTCATGCCAAACTGAACGCTGAAAAGGTGTTCCTTGCGGGGCTAAAGGAATACTTAGAAATGATATTGCTGAACAGAAATAATTATCTAACTGTAACAAGGTATTTTCTTTCACTTTATTCTCGTGTTCTTGTTTGAAACCCTGCATTTGCTCTATTACCGATAAATTTTCAGTTATAGAGAGAGAACTTAGCTCATTTCCTGAAAACTCAAGCTTTAAACTCCCAAGCGGCGTTGAAAAATAGTGTTTAAATTCAGAATCCATACAAAATATGTCATAAATAAGAAAATTAATTGTTAAGTTAACACATAACTTTTGCTGATAAATTAAAGATTTATTCTATTTAGCCGAATATACTCCATATGTTCAGTATAAAAAACAGCCCAGCTCAGGAGAGTCATTCTATGAAGTTTTTATCGCTTGTCATCCTTCTTGTTATTTCTAGTACTACCTTTGCAGGTGGTGGTGGCGGTGGTGGTTCATCCCCCTTTATTCCCCTTAATCCACCTATTATCGTTAATATTGTGGATGGTCAACGAATACGACACATGCAGGTTATTATTGAAATTAAACTTGTCGATCCAGCAAATTCAAACAAAATCGATTTACATAAAGGTCCGATAAGACACGAATTGATCTTATTATTAAGCAGTCAAGAGGCGGCAACTATAAGCAGTGCTATGGGGAAGGAACAATTACGAAAAGATGCGTTAGTGGCAATACAAAAAGTATTACAAGATCTTGAAGGAGATCCCATTGTTGAATCGCTTTACTTTACAAACTTTATAATTCAATAAAAACTGTCTCAGACTAACAGGGTAATTCCAAATTACTCTGTTACCTTGTCTTTATCTTGCTCGGGATCTCGAAGTAACCAAAGTTTTTGTAACTCATGTTTTAAAACAGCACGGCGTGCCGGCTCTTTGGTTACATTCAACAACTGTTGATATAAAGCATGAGCATCCTGAAGAAAATCTGCTTTTGCTAACATTTCTGCCACCTGATATCGCGCAGTTTGTCCCCACGGATCTAAACCATTATTTTCTGCATGCATTGCCGAACGTAAATATAATCGAGCGGCGGCAGCATAATCTTGCTGAGCTTTACGAGAATCTGCCATCCAGTAATAAATTTCGCGTTGCAATGCCTCATCATCAATTTTGGGTAAAATAGCAAAAAATAACTGATAAGCAAACTCATGTTCTTTTACTGTTTGCAGATCAAATACTACTTGTAAGAATTGATCCAGTTGTTCTCGGGTAAATGTTTTATTTTTTAATAGTAAATCTTTTAAAGTTTCACTGCCCTTTTCAGCTTTACCGCCTAATACAAAAATTCGTGCTCGTCTTAATTGCCATTGATAACTGTCTACGCCAGCAGGTGCAACTTTTATTGTTGTCATTAAATTAGAAGCAAGATCTATGTTGGAGCGACTTAAAGCAATATTAACAAGATCATAACGAATAGGTGCAGGTACAGATTTTAATGTTTTGAAAAACTCAGACTTTAAAAATAATTTCATAATTAATTCTGCGCCACGTTTGCGTTTATGCATTAAGTTTAAAAAACCTTTTGCCGCTCGCATACGTGTCTCATCATGCTGGCCTTTGAGCATTACCATTGCATAAAGAGAACGCGCTTTAACCGGTTCTTTCTTTTGAGCTTTCACTGCAGCATTTAACCACTGCTGATCGTTACCAATAAGAAATTGTGCACGGTTACCAATATAGGAAGCATAATCAATATAAGCATTCCACAACGTGGTTGCCGAAAAATCAAATAAACCGGAAGGCAATTCAATATTTTTATTTCCTGCTAAAACAAACTCAAGCGCATTAGCGGTTGATGCTCGGTCTCCACTACGTTTAGCTGACTCGGCAACAACAGCCCACAACATATACTTTAATTTTTTACTGGCCCATTTGCCGCGCATTTGACGCAAAGCTGATTGTAATACTTTACGAGCAGGCCTTTCTTTACTGCGTAATTGAGCGAGTAAATACAACATCCCGCCTTCTGGATGTTTAGTATCTTTCATTAATAACTCAACAACTTCTTCTTCGCGTTTATTAACTAATAAAATACGTGCACGCAATAAACGATCTTCAATCTCATCGTTACGATAATCCTGGTAATATCGCTGTGCCGCTAATAAAGCATCATTTTTTTCATTATCCACCAGATAACTTTTAATAACTCTTTTTTGCCATAGCGGTAACCACTGAGTATGTATTCTCACTTCCTTTTTTGATTTTGCTTTTTCAGACCAGATTAAACTGAATAGGATATGACGAGCTTGTTGTCCTTCTTTAAGAATTAACAAAGCATCAATTTGTTGTTGTTTAGCCCAAAAATAAAAATCATCAGGCAATCCATCTTCATAGGCTGCAACTCGTTGAGCTAGAAGATGCCAACGTTGTCCTGATTGATAAATAGCCAGACGTTCACGCTCCCATTCCAGCCAGGCTGCCAGGTTATTTTTTATATCAAGCGTTTGTTGTTGTCCATCAATTGATTTCAACGCAAGAGACACTGCTCCACTTTGAGCAATGATTCGAATTTCTTGTATTTCAGTAGATAAAGTTTCTGAGGAAAAAGAAGAGGTAAAAGGAAAAAGGAAAAAAAATGTAACAAAAAACGGGTAGTACATATGTACTGCCCGTTTTTTAAAAGAACCTGGCTTGTCCGTAAGCAACTTTCTTTAACTATAAGTCAAGTTACGGAAACTTAACCCAATTTTTCTTTAATACGTGCCGCACGACCTTGAAGGTCACGTAAATAATAAAGTTTAGAACGACGAACATCACCACGACGTTTAACTTCAATACTATCTAGTGCAGATGAGTAAGTTTGGAATACACGTTCTACACCTTCACCATGAGAAATTTTACGTACTGTAAAAGCAGAGTTAAGACCACGGTTTTTAACCGCAATACAAACACCTTCAAATGCTTGTAAACGCTCACGTGTACCTTCTGTTACTTTTACTTGAACAACAACAGTATCACCTGGTGCGAAATCAGGGATTTCTTTGCTCATTTGTTCTTTTTCAAGTTCTGCGATGATATTACTCATGGTTTTCTCCAAACTCTTTCAGAGTTTATTTAAATTTCATTTAATCGTGGTGCTATCTAATTCAGTTTCGCGAATAAATTCCGCTAATAAATCTTCTTGTGCTTTAGTCAGCGTTAACTTTTCAAGCATATCCGGTCTTCTTAACCATGTGCGGCCTAAAGCCTGTTTAAGACGCCAAGCTTCAATATTTTTATGATGACCGCTCAATAAAACATCGGGTACAGCTTGCCCGTCTAAAACTTCTGGACGAGTATAATGAGGTGTATCGAGCAGGCCATTCATAAATGAATCCTGTTCGGCTGATTCCTCATGCCCTAACGCACCGGGTACTAATCGAGTTATGCCATCAATCAATACCATGGCTGCCAGTTCACCGCCGCTGATAACGTAATCTCCAATCGACCACTCTTCATCAACTTCACTGGCTATGAGTCGTTCATCAATACCTTCATAACGACCACATAATAAAATAAGTTCTTCGTCTTCAAGTAAGCTTTGCAAACCGGCCTGGTCTAACTTGCGACCTTGCGGTGACAAATAAATCACCTTCGCTTTGCTGCTTAATGCTTTTTTGGCTTCGCTAATTGCATCACGCAATGGCTCGACCATCATGACCATACCGGGGCCGCCTCCGTAGGGACGGGCATCGACGGTGTTATGTCGATCATCAGTAAAGTCACGGGGATTAACCGTCCCCAATTGAACCAATCCTTTTTGGATGGCTCTGCCTGTCACACCATTGTCTGACACAGCGGAAAACATTTCCGGGAAAAGCGTCACGACTTCGATGTGCATGCTTACTTCTCCCCGCTGTTAACTTGGCTAAAATTCAGCATCCCAGTCAACAACCATAAAACCTTGCTCAAGATTGACCTCTTGGACAACCTCACCAGTAAGAAACGGAATTAAACGCTCACGTTTTTTACCTTTGCTATCTTTTTCACCGGTAACGACAATAACATCGTTAGCACCAGTTTCTAACATTGAAGTAATTTTACCTAACTCAATGCCATCTAAATTCTTTACTAAGAGCCCAATTAAATCATTCCAGTAATATTCACCAGAAACAGGTTTAGCCAGTTGCTCACGTTTGATTGCGATTTCAGAGCCAATTAACTCGGCTGCGACATCTCGATCAGTGCATCCCTCTAAATGAGCAACCACACCTTTACCGTGAGACTTGCCTGAAAGTAACTTAAATGCTTGCCACTGCCCGTTGCGTTTTAAATACCAAGGGGAATAAGTAAGAATATTCTCTTTCGGCTGTGTGTTAGAAAAGATTTTCACCCATCCCTTCACACCAAACAAACCATTGAGTTTGCCTACAGGCACCCATTGCTGTTCTTGATCATCGGTACTCATAAGCAATACGCAAATAGGCAGGAAGCACCCGCCCATTCACAAAAGCAATTAAGCTGCTTTTGCTTCTGCTTTCAATAACTTAGCAACACGTTCAGAAGTCTGAGCGCCTTGACCTAGCCAATGATCGATACGATCTTGCTCCAGGTTTAAACGAACTTCCTGACCTTTAGCCATTGGATTAAAATAACCCAAACGTTCGATATAACTACTGTCACGACGAGCACGGCTGTCAGTTACAACAAGATGATAAAAGGGACGCTTCTTTGCGCCGCCACGAGCTAAACGAATGGTTACCATTGCGCTATATTTCCTCGAAAAAACTAAAAATTAGGGCTATCTTTGTTCAAAAAATAACCCACTCACATAAGACGGCGCATTTTACTAGAAACTACAGAAAAGTGAAGGGGTTAGGAGGCTTTTTAGTTAAAAAAGGTGATTTAAAACGGTTTAAATTCAAATAATTGGGATATGGACGAATCGACAGCAATAATTCCATTTCCAGCACCGCGTTGGCCTGAAGGCCAACCTACAGAAACCTACCAAAGTAAGGAAATGTAGGTCGGCCTTCAGGCCGACGATACGGTATAACGACGCCACATATTTCATTATTAAGAGACGTGCTATTAGAAAACAATGCTTGATGGTACCTGCACCGCGTTCGACTGAAGTCGAACCTACAAAAACCAATTAGAATACCGCAGAAAACTATAGGAGTGAGGTACAAGTTAGAGTACAAGACGGAAGCCGACGAAAAAGCGGAGTGTACGATAAGTACATGAGCATTTTGAGGAGGTTTCCAACGCCGTAATCTAGCTTGTACCTCGCTCCTACATCATACCGGGGGGGAGTTGTCCTTTCATGGACCGCATCATCTTCGCCATACCCCCACCTTTCATCTTTTTCATCATCTTCTGCATTTGTGTAAATTGCTTCAACAGACGGTTCACATCTTGCACCTGCATACCTGAACCTGCAGCAATACGTTTTTTCCGTGAACCTTTGATAACGTCGGGGAAACGGCGCTCTTTTGGTGTCATTGAGCTGATAATTGCTTCTAAATGTAACATTTTTTTGTCGTCAACCTGATCCATCGCTCCTTTGGGGATGTTTGGCATTCCGGGTAATTTACCCATTAAACTTGCGATTCCCCCCATATTTTTCATCTGATTTAGCTGGTCACTGAAATCTTCTAAATCAAAACCTTTGCCTTTTTTGATTTTGTTGGCCAGTTTTGCTGCTTTGGCGTGATCGACGCTACTCTGAACATCTTCAACCAGACTCACCACATCGCCCATTCCCAAAATACGTGAGGCTATACGCTCTGGATGGAAGGGTTCTAATGCAGACATCTTTTCGCCAACACCAATGAATTTAATCGGTTTACCTGTTATGTATCGCGTTGATAATGCTGCACCACCACGTGCATCACCATCGGTCTTGGTAAGAATGACACCGGTTAATGGCAAAGCATCATTAAACGCTTTTGAAGTGTTCGCGGCATCCTGGCCGGTCATACTATCCACCACAAACAGGGTTTCTGCTGGATTCACCGCGGCATGCAGGCGTTTGATTTCACCCATCATTTCATCGTCAATATGCATACGACCAGCGGTATCGATAATCAAAACATCATTATTTTGAATTTTCGCTTCTTTGATTGCAGCAGTGGCAATATCAACCGGATCTTGCTCTACGGTGGAAGGAAAAAAGTTAGCCCCTACTTCGGCTGCAACCGTTTCCAGCTGTTTGATTGCAGCTGGACGATAAACGTCAGCACTTACTACCATGACAGATTTTTTCTGCTTTTCTTTTAGCCAACGTGCCAGTTTTGCTACGGTTGTTGTTTTACCTGCACCTTGTAAACCTGCCATCATAATGACAGCGGGGGGCGTCACACTCAGATTAAGCGTTTCATTTGCCTCACCCATTATTGCCGTAAGTTCGTCATTTACAACTTTAACCAGCGCCTGCCCCGGCGTTAGACTTTTTAAAACCTTATCACCGAGTGCTTTTTCTTTAACCTGGTCGATAAATTCACGCACCACGGGCAAAGCCACATCGGCTTCGAGTAATGCCATGCGTACTTCACGCATAGTGTCTTTAATATTATCTTCTGTTAGGCGACCAACACCGCGTAAATTACGAACGGTTTGGCCAAGGCGTTCTGATAAGCCGTCAAACATGATTTATTCCTACAAGAGTACTTTGAAGTGGTGATTATAACGTAAATATGAGGTGGAAATATATTAAACCCGGATTACGCTACGCTGCATCCAGGGATACTAAAGATTAAAACTATGCCCGCCAGATAGCGGGTGAATGGTATGTGTACTGATGGCTTTTTGACACTCACCAAATATTTGTCCTTCTGCGCCGGGTTTATTGTGACTAATATAAACCTCCGCTTTATGATTTAGCTTGGCTAAATCGGGACCTAATAACTCAGCACAATAGTGGCCAGACAAATGACATAAGGTGACGTCTTTATTAGTGAATGCTGACTCAACAATAAGCACATCCAGTTTATTATGTTTATTTAACGCAGCCCAAAAGGTGTCATTTGTGGTGGTATCGCCACTAAAAGCAAATGAACCGGTTGCTGACTCAACCCGATAACCTACCCCTGGCACAATATGATTCACTTCAATCATTTCTATTTTACGGTTGTTTATTTCAACTGTCTCACCTGGCCGCATAACCTGATACTGCATAACAGGGTTATCAGAATTGGGTAAGCGAGAGAAATCCGGCCAAATGATATTGTTAAAAATATGGGTTTTTAATGCCTCAATAGTTGCTGCAAGGCCATGGATAATAATAGGTTCTTTAATGCTATCAAACAGTGTATCCACCAAAAAAGGAATACTGGTAATGTGATCAAGATGAGAGTGGGTTAAAAATATATGGCGAATAGAAGCCATTGACTGCAAGCTCAAATCACCAAGACCTGTTCCCGCATCAATTAAAACATCATCATCTATCAGTAGTGTTGTTGTTCGAAGCTGACCACCAACACCACCACTACACCCCAAAACTTTCAGTTCCATTAAACCGACACATCCCTAAATTGTTACAACATTCTATAATTAAAGACCCACTAACAATATCTTTAACTATTACTCTATCTTGTCATACTTTAGTAAAGCAAAATGTTACTCGGGTCACAAGTCATTTACGCGTACTTAGACAATATTACCCACTCTATTCACGATCTTACCGTGAAATCACCCATTGATACACCGAGGTTCTGTAAGTAAATAAACATCCGCAGTAAATTTCACATATTATTTATTAACGTCTTCTCAGCTGCGCTGCCTTATGCGATCATAAGAACAAGCAAACTAAAAATATTATGATGACAATAAATCTAACCTTATCTATTTTACTTTATGTCGTAGCAACGGGCTTACTACTTAAACAGTGGCTTGCCGCAAAAAAGGAACAAAATAAACAGCCTTTATACGTTGCTGCCGCCGCGGTCATTTTTCATGCCCTCGCCTTACATACTATTATTTTCACAGCACAAGGTATTGATATTGGCTTCTTCAGCGCCCTCACCTTTACCGCCTGGTTAATGGCCACATTACTCGTTATTGCCAGCTTTTCATTACCCATTGGCTGCTTAGGTTTACTGGTCTATCCCTTTGCTTTTGTCACACTCATTCTGCGCGCCCTTAGTGAACAGCAACATCTCTTAATTGACTCGCTTGCATCCGGCATAGAAGCACATATTTTATTTTCCCTGCTTGCTTATAGCTTACTCAGTATCGCCGTTGCCCAGGCGATACTTTTAGCTATACAAGACAAATACCTGCACAACAAACATCCTTCCGGTTTTTTACACAGCTTACCCTCACTGGAAACCATGGAAATTATGCTATTCCGTATCATTGCCCTGGGTGTGATTGCCCTGAGCATTTCTTTACTCAGTGGATTCTTTTTTCTTGAAGACATGTTTGCACAACACCTGGTGCATAAAACAATATTATCCTTGATTGCATGGGCGGTATTCGTCATCTTGCTATGGGGGCATTACAAGTTTGGCTGGCGTGGAAAAATTGCCATTAAATGGAGTATTAGTGGTTTTACGCTTCTAATGCTCGCTTATTTCGGCAGTAAATTTGTGATTGAGCTGGTACTGCAACAATAAATGTGGATAAATTAAGCAGGCTCCATGCCATTTATTCTTGCAGAATTACTTGACTCTTTGACCCAATATCCATCTAATTAGCTTATTGTAATTACAAAAGGTTACTCCCTCTTTGGACGCTATTTCCACTGGTATGCTTTTCGGCATACTAATATTCCTGATTTTTGTTTCTGGTTTTTTCTCTGGTTCCGAAACAGGCTTAATGAGCCTAAATCGTTATCGATTACGTCACCTTGCAGATAAAAAACATAAAAGCGCCATGCGTGCTTTTCGTCTATTGCAAAAGCCGGATAAACTCATTGGCCTTATTTTATTAGGCAACAACTTCGTTAATATTCTGGCTTCTGCCATTGCCACTATTATAGGCATACGTTTATTGGGTGAAGCGGGTGTACTTGCTGCCACCGCTATCTTAACGGTTGTCATCCTTATTTTTGCTGAGGTAACACCAAAAACATTAGCCGCAATGCATCCTGAAAAGTTTGCCTTACCCGCAACCCTTATTCTGGAACCCTTGTTACGATTGCTTTATCCCTTTGTCTGGTTCGTTAACCTGTCATCCAAACTTATTTTTAAAATTTTTGGTATTCGACAAACCACAAGTAGCGATAAATTAAGCAGCGAAGAACTCCGCATAGTAGTAAACGAAGCGGCAACCATGATCCCTAAGGGCCATCAAAAAATGCTTTTAAGTATTCTCGATCTTGAGAAAGTCACGATCGATGACATTATGGTGCCAAGAAATGAAATTGTCGGTATTGATCTGGAGGATGAGTGGTCTGACATCATTAAACAGTTAGCAGAAACACAACATACCCGTTTGCCTGTTTATGATGGTGATATCGATCATATAGTTGGTATTATTCATATTCGACGCGCCTTACGCTTTTTCCATATGGAAGATGCTGCTAAAGATGATTTTCGTAAAATTATTCGTGAAGCGTATTATGTTCCAACCAATACGCCATTAAATACTCAGTTACTCAACTTCCAACATGAGCGTCGTCGTAATGCCATGGTGGTAAATGAGTACGGTGATATTCTCGGCTTAGTAACACTGGAAGATATCCTCGAAGAAATTGTTGGCGAATTCACCACCGATCCATCTGCCACACGTAAAGATGTTCAGACCAAAGATGATGGAAACTATCTAATTGATGGCAGCATTACCGTGCGTGAATTAAATAAAATATTGGGTTGGAAGTTACCAATAGAAGGTCCCAAAACATTAAATGGGCTAATTATTGAGTACCTGGAACATATTCCTGACCCGGGCACTAGTATGATGCTGGATAATTATCCCATTGAGATTATACAAACTACAAAAAACGCGGTTAAAACCGTTTTAATCAATCCAAACTGGAATAAACGGCAGCCTACAACTAAAGAAGACTAAATTTCCTTACAGCCAAGAACACTAAAACTGGCATAAAACGGCATGAACAGCCCTTTACAATTGTACAATTAGATTAAAAACAGTCTATAATCCTCAGAAATCATTACATTTTTTGGAGTTTCGCGTGTCAAAACTGACACTTTCATTTAAAGGCAAAATGCTTAAAATCTTCCCCGTTTTAAAAGGAAGTATGGCAATTGGCAGTGATCCAGCTTGTACAATATTCATTGATAGTTTGGCACTACAACCGCAACACGCTCAAATCGATACTGTTGAAAATGATTCTGTTATTCGAGATTTAGGGACTGAGGATGGCACTTATATTGGCGCAGCAAAAATAGAAAGCATGCATCCACTAAAAGATGGCGATGTTATCCGTATCGGCAAACATACCCTCACTTATTCATACTCAGAAGATATCACAAATGAAACGGATGCTGTTATAGAAAATATTACAGCAGCGGCTGAACAAGAACCTCCCATTCAAATGGAAGCCAAAGAAAAAACGCAGGGCTGGCTACAAATTATGAGTGGTTCAAATCTGGGTAAAACCATGAGTTTGAATAAAGCGATGACTAACCTTGGAAAACCGGGTATATCGACTGCAGTTATTGCCAAACGACATGACGGCTACTTTATTTCTCAGTTAGAAGGTAATCATCCCCTGTTAATTAAAAATAAAAAGTTAGGCGCTGAAAGCCATCAATTACTGGATGGCGACATGATTCAAATTGGTAACATCAAAATGCAGTTTTATCTTGAATAATATTTAATACCTCATTCAATTTTTCAGGAGTCAAATCACAGTGACAAATGAACAACGACACTTCACCCGTATTCCTTTTAATGCTTCTGCAACTATCGTTAGCTCCCGTACAGATCGTAAAACCACAGCTGAACTCATTGATATCAGCTTTAAAGGTGTTTTAATCAGTAAACCTGATGACTGGCAAGGCACAAAGGGGGAACATTACACCGTAAATCTACAATTAGCCGGACATGCAGTCGAGATAAACCTGGAGGTTATTAATATTCATGAAGAAAACAATCATATCGGCTTTAAAACTGAACACATGGATATTGATACAGCCACTCACTTACGCCGTTTAGTTGAACTCAATTTAGGTGATGAAAGTTTACTCGAACGAGAATTGTCTGAGCTTATTCAGGCGAGTTAATTTTTAATTTAATCAATTGCGTTTAAAGCTTCATCTAAACGAGTCACACCAATAACTTCAATACCTTTAATTGGCTTTGCAGGAACGTTAGCTTTAGGTATTAATGCGCGTTTAAAACCATGTTTAGCTGCTTCATACAAACGCTCCTGACCGTTAGGAACAGGACGAATCTCTCCCGCTAAACCAACTTCACCAAACACAATGACATCATTCGGCATAATCCGATCACTTAAACTTGATTTAATCGCAAGTATTACGGCCAGATCAGCTCCCGTTTCAGTCACGCGCACTCCACCAACCACATTAGCAAAAACATCCTGATCATGAGTCACGATACCACCATGGCGATGTAATACCGCAAGCAACATAGCAAGACGATTATGTTCTAAACCTGTTGTTACTCGACGAGGATTACTTAAATGACTCTCATCAACTAACGCTTGCACTTCAACTAATAAAGGGCGGTTACCTTCCAGTGTCACCATGACAACACTGCCTGATACAGCTTTTTCATGTTGTGAAAGAAAAATAGCAGAAGGGTTGCTGACATCTCGTAAACCTTTTTCTGTCATGGCAAAAACACCAAGTTCATTCACCGCGCCATAACGATTTTTAACTGCGCGAATTAAACGATAGCGACTGCTGCTATCACCTTCAAAATAAAGTACTGTATCTACCATGTGCTCTAAAACACGCGGCCCGGCCAATGTCCCTTCTTTAGTAACATGCCCAACCAAAAAAATCGTTGTTTGAGTTTGTTTTGCATAACGAACTAACAATGCAGCACTTTCACGAACTTGTGCAACACCGCCTGGTGCTGACTGTAATTCATCAGTGTATATGGTTTGAATTGAATCAATCACCATGACACGCGGCTTTTCTTTTTGCGCTGTATTTAAAATATCTTCAACACGCGTTTCTACTAATAAACCTAAAGAATCTGTTTTTAAACCTAAACGCGAAGCACGAGCACTCACTTGTTGCAGTGATTCCTCACCGGTTATATATAGAGGATCAAGCTCACCTAACTGAGTGAGGATTTGTAAAAGTAATGTAGATTTACCAATACCCGGGTCCCCCCCTAATAGAACAACCGAGCCTGTAACCAGGCCGCCACCCAACACACGATCAAACTCAGCACTGCCCGTTTTAAAGCGGCCAACATCATCAGCACTCACTTCATCCAGGCGTTGAACTTTTAAACCCGCAGCTTTACCAGCAAAACCGGCATAACGTGTTGTACGTGAAGATGCCGCTGGCGTCGAAGTGATTTCGACTAATGTATTCCAGGCACCACAGTCACCGCACTGACCTGCCCATTTTGGCGCCTCGGTGCCACAGTCAGTACAACTATATAATATTTTCGTTTTTGCCATTTTCGTAAATATCTTATTAAAATTTAATTATTTAGATAATATTAGCATGAATAATATCTCACTAAAGTATAAAATCTGTGAAACTGTTTCATGCCTTTGTCATAGGAATGCGATAGAATAAACAGCATTACATGAATAGCTATTCTGTCGGGATTTAAAATGTCTTGGTTTAAAGAAATTATATCTAATAAGAAAAAAACCTTAGCTAAACGCTCAGAAGGACTACTGACAGCGTTAGCAAAGTCATGTGTTTATGCCTGGGATAAGCCGGAAGAGCTTGATTCAATATTACAGGATAGTCTCAACATGCTGCCTTATTGTGATCTCATTTATGCAGTTGATACTGTCGGCATGTTAATTTCATCAAACATTGAAGCACACACAAAAGATTCAACCTTACGCGGTCGTATTTTAAGTGGCCGCCCATACATGGAAAAGACCTTACCCTATAAAGGCTTTACCATGTCACCCGTTTATATCAGTACACATAGTGGAAAATCATGCATTACTGTGATGCAGTCGGTTACTGCAGGAGATCAGGTTCTCGGTTTTATTGCTGCCGATTTTGATGTCGAAAAACTACCTGTTGATAAAACGCTAAAAAGAACAGAAACAAAATGGCAACAGTATAAAGGTGACCCCGCTATTCGTGGCACGCTGTTCATGCAAGAACGTGTGCTGAGTGCAATGGACAAGCAACTTGATGATGTTACCGAAATCATTAAAGAAATGATGATGCACCACGGTATATTTCACTGCAAAATTCACTACTCCAGTTCACGGGTTTCATTCTGGTCAATGGAAAATCCCTATGAATATCATATTCATATGTTAGATGATTTGGTTGACCCGGAACGTTGTCTGGCTTACCCAAGACAAGAGTATCCTGATATTGCGACTGTGCCCGCTAAGAAAGTAGAAGAAGTAATGGACATGTTGAAAATATTACGCAATATGGATGAAACGGTTTACTTGCGTTCGGCTTCTTTTAATATTGTAAATGGTATTGTTGGTTTGACTTTTTCATGTGATGGTTCTCATTACATGAACTACGCTGAATTTCTTGAGTGGGATTTAGATAAGTGGTTTGGTAGTAGTTCTAAAAATTAAATATTAACTGCCAAGTAAAACACTGTTATTACACTTAATTGGAGATTATTACGGGCGTCCTGCCCTTCCCCCTTCGGGCCAAGCAAAGCTTGTTCAAAATTATTCCATATAATTTTATGCCGCGCCATAAAAACCATGGTACGCAATGACAAGTTTTTTCTTAATCTATGTATTCAAACTTAACCCGATTTGTTACACCGCACAATAATTCATAACCAATAGTGTCTGAACATAATGCTACTTCTTCAACCGGCAATCCCTCACCCCATAAAATAACTGAATCTCTAATATTTGCATTTTCTTGTTCACTGAGATCAACACAAATCATATCCATTGAAACACGGCCTAATAAAGAACAACGTTTATTATTTACTAAAACAGGTGTTCCCGTTTTTGCATGACGTGGATAACCATCTCCATAACCAATAGCAACAATACCTACTGTTTTATCTTTGTCACAAATATAAGTCCCACCATATCCAATAGATTCACCCTTTTTTACTTTTTTCACTGAAATTATTTTTGATGATAAAGTCATTACAGGTTTTAAATTATGCTCACTTGCCGTGCTGTTTATAAAAGGTGAAACGCCATAGAGCATGACACCCGGACGATTCCATGTAGCATGGCTTTGTGGCCAACCTAGAATGCCGGCTGAATTAGCAAGACTGATTTCATTAATCGATAAACCTTCTATGCTTTGATAAAAGTTCTCAATTTGTTTTAAAGTTTTATCATCCTGTTTATCATCCGCATTCGAAAAATGCGTCATATATTTAATTGGTTGATTAATGCACGTACATTTTTCTAATCGTTGCTGAATATTTTTAATATCGTTTGGATAGAAACCTAATCGATGCATGCCACTATCAACTTTAACGACAACCGTTATTGCCTCTCCCTTCGCTTGTTCGAGTAATTGTAGTTGCTCTTCAGTATGAATAACGCTATCCAGTTTATATTTTTGAACCAGGGCTAGTTCATTATCAGAAAAGAAACCTTCAAGTAATAAAATAGCGGTCGTAATACCTGCATCGCGCAAAACTATCGCTTCTTCAATACGTGCAACAGCAAAGGCATCTGCATGACTTAATACCTGAGCAATTTCCACCATACCATGACCATAGGCGTTAGCTTTTATAATTGCGATGCATTTGGAGTCTGGAGCAGCTTGTTTTGCGACAGATAAATTATGCCGACATGCGGAGAGGTTGATAACGGCTCTTGTTAAAGATGTTGAAGAAGTTAAGCTGGAGGTCATTCATAATCCTCAGCATATCCACCCGAGTTAGTATGATTTTCAAAACGGGTGTATTGTCCGAGAAACGTTAAACGCGCCATACCAATAGGGCCGTTACGTTGTTTACCTATAATAATTTCTGCAGTACCTTTATCTGTACTGTCTTCGTTATACACTTCATCACGATAAATAAAGACAATTAAATCCGCATCTTGCTCGATTGCACCCGATTCACGTAAGTCAGACATAATAGGACGTTTATTCGGACGTTGCTCCAGACTACGGTTAAGCTGTGATAACGCTAAAACAGGGACACCGAGTTCTTTTGCTAAACCTTTTAATGAGCGTGAAATTTCAGAAATTTCTGTTGCACGGTTTTCACCGTTAGCCTTCGCAGACTGCATCAATTGTAAGTAATCGATTACGATCATGCCCAAGCCATGTTCACGATGAATGCGTCGTGCACGTGAACGAATTTCCATCGGGTTTAGTCCCGGCGTGTCGTCAATAAAAATGGGCGCTTCATTCAAAATACCAACAGCAGATGTTAAACGTGGCCAATCGGCATCTTCCAGCTTACCCGTACGAATTTTATTTGAATCAATTCGACCCAGTGATGCCATCATACGCATGACTAATTGATCACCTGGCATTTCCATACTGAATACCGCAACGGGTTGTTTGTGTTTAATCGCGGCATTTTCAACAAGGTTCATTACAAACGATGTTTTACCCATAGAAGGTCGACCTGCGATAATAACTAAATCAGCTTTTTGTAAACCCGATGTCATATTATCAAAATCATCAAAGCCGGTTGGTATACCCGTGTAAGCCGTGTCACTTTGGTATAACTCATCAATACGATCTACTGCTTTAACGAGTAAGTCTTGTATTTTTTCATAGCCACCTTCTGCGCGACCACCCTTTTCAGCAATTTCAAAAACTTTGCTTTCTGCCATATCAAGCAATTCGGCACTGGTTCGACCATCAGGGTTATACGCCGACTCTGCGATACCGGTTGATACACTAATGAGTTGGCGTAAAACAGAACGCTCACGAACAATTTTTGCATAGGCTTTAATGTTTGCTGCGGTAGGCGTATTTTTTGCCAGAGAACCTAAATAACTCAAGCCACCCACATTATTTAATTCATTATAAGAAGTTAACCATTCAGAAAGCGTAACAACATCATAAGGTTCATTTTTTTCAGCTAAGCTAAAAATGGCACTAAAAATTAAACGGTGATCCTGGCGGTAGAAATCTTCTTCCATCACCATATCTGAGACTTGATCCCAAGTGCTGTTATCAATCATCAAACCACCCAAAACCGCCTGCTCCGCTTCAAGTGAATATGGCGGTAACTTTAACGATTCTGTTTCGATATCAGTTGGATAAGATGAATCAGGATATTGGGGTACGTCTTGTTGCATT
>CAZSCK010000026.1:0-1529 GCA_964605385.1 uncultured Thioalkalispiraceae bacterium | reverse complement strand
CTTACTCAGCTTCAACTGTAAGTTGTACACTCTGCGCTACATCTGAATGCAACTGGAATGAAACGTCAAACTCACCTGTGTGACGAATTGCTTCTGGTAAAGAAACTTCACGACGTTCAACGGTGATACCTGCTGCTGCGGCTGCCTCAACAATATCCGATACACCGATTGAACCGAAGAGTTTACCTTCTTCACCAGCATTTGCTTTAATAGTGATTTGGCCAATTGCTGCAATTGCTTCAGCACGAGATTGAGCTGTCGCTAATAATTCTGCTGCGGCTTTTTCAAGTTCTGCACGGCGTGCTTCAAAATCTGCAATATTTGCAGCATTTGCTGGTACTGCTTTTTTGCTTGGTACCAAGAAGTTACGACCATAACCTGATTTAACGTTTACACGATCACCAAGATTACCTAAGTTAGCAACTCTTTCTAATAAAATGACTTCCATCTTTTTACCCTCAATTTAGGTTACGTTTATGACGTAACCTTTAATTCAAATCGTCTTGCGCTTTTTTAGCACACAAACGAAAACGTAAATTTAACCAATTATCTAACAAACCAATCATCGACACGAGTAATAAGCCAATTGCACCATATTGCAAAGAGAAGAGCATAAACAAATACACTCCAATCAATAATGATGGGCTTAATTTGCATTTAGCCACAAGGTTATGAATGACAGATAAACCTTGGAACATCATTAAAACAATTGCGATAAAAAACAGGTTTAATGCCATTTCATTCGCAGTTGTAAATGCAAATACTGTTATTACTAAAGCAACATTTGTCGCTACCTTACCAAATCGTAACTGACAAAACTCTTGCCCAAACCCCTTTGGGTTATATAACAAGGCTTGCCAGTAACGAGCTAATAACAAACTTAACGTTTGTAATGCTAAAAACAAGGCTAATGCTGATCCCGTCATAATTTTTGACATGAATAACCAAAGCTTTTCAGATTTTGGTCCTTCTTGAATCTTCATTCCTGCTTCTTTTAGCATTGGTAAAAGCTCAGTATTTATTACTTCGTACCAATATGCTGCTGGATTAGTAAAAAAATAAAATCCTAATACCAGTAAGCAACTTAAAGCCGCAGCTACAACAATCGCGAGTGACATTGATGCTCTGGTCAAAACAATGCTGGCCAAAAACCAGGCAGGTAACCAAAACTTTAATGCTAACTCAAGGCCTATCGCAGCTTGATTCAATGCGATTCCAGTAAAAACAGCAAGTATCACTGTTGCTACCAGAAGATTAATCAAGCCTTCACGATAGCCATGCACCAGTGTTACCAAAGCAACACCGGCTGTTGTAAAAATGGCTAGGGGCGAAATGATAAGTGATAACAATGCCAAACTGACAACACTACCAATCGCTTGCACCCGACCATGCATAATAAAACTTGCTAATGCGCGCATGGTTTGTTTCCTTTAGTTCGTCCAACAATTGGATTCACTAAATAATTCTCTAATCGTGAGAATCAGTGTATGGCAATAATGCAATAAAGCGTGCACGTTTAACCGCTGTTG
>CAZSCK010000025.1:27445-33434 GCA_964605385.1 uncultured Thioalkalispiraceae bacterium | reverse complement strand
AAATCACCCCATGTTTCATTAAAAAAATGCTTATAAGGATCTTTTACATTTATGTTTTCTGCCCAGGTTACAGAAAAAAACACGCTTAATAAAAAAAACATTACTGACAATTGTATTTTATTTTTCATAATTTAAGTTTTAATTGTTCCGATAGCAGAATTATAGCAGAATACCGTCTTACTGATACTGTGCAAAAGCACCTTCATTTCATCACCACAAAGTTAATTTTTCTACTGTGCGAATGCACAGTAGATTTCAAGCTATATTCGCTATATTATTATGTGTAAATTAGAGTGAATAAATATGCAAACCTTACCCCTGAAATATAAGCTTGTCCTTGCTCCAGCCGTCATAATAATTCCGGTTATATTTGTTATTTTTTTAATGCTTTATTATTTAAATGTTATTGGTCAGCAAAATGACACCGTACGAGACTGGGCGCATACTACAGATCAAATTCGTATCGCAATCACTTCCAGCAAACAGCTAAAAACTATTGTAGAAAAACTCCCTTATACAGACGCTTCTGAACATGAAGAACTTTATTTTAATTATATTGAGCAATCTCGTGTTCTGCAAGGTGCTATTAGCAACCCGATATTACGAGATAAAATTCAAACAGAAACACTTGATGAACTAGAGAAATCAGGCAAAGAAATTAAATTCAATGAAAAAATGAATACTCAGTCAGTCTCTGCCACACTGGCTATACTTACCCCTAAACTTGAGCTGCTTTATAATAGCTTGCAAGCTCAAAAACGCGCCATCTATATTGACTCAAACGAGTATGTTAAAAATAAAACATCCACCTTAGCGAGCATTTCAGTTAGTGTATTAGCTTTATGTGTTTTACTAGGGGTAATTTTATCTTTATGGATCACACGAAGTACAACTTCCAGAATCAAACAACTAGCACAAAATGCTAACCTTGTTTGTGAACTCAACCCACCAGAAAACCTTAAGAATAAAAAATTTGATGACCTTGAGGATATCGCTCTATGTCTCTCAATCATTTCTAATAGTATGTTAAGTACAATTGCTGCAGAAAAATTACTTCGAGGAGTAGAAGATGAACGCCGCCGAATCGCTATGGATATCCATGATCAATTTCTTTCTGATTTAAATATTTTTAAACGCACTCTTAATCAAAAACTTAACAATTCAAACCATACTCCACTACGTGATTCTGATATTGATGAAATTAATTCAACATTTGATGAACTTTCTTTTACATTGCGAGGGATTATCGATGATCTTCATCCTCAAACTCTGGAGATGTTTGGCCTTGAGGCAGCATTGCAAAGTTATCTTTCTCGTAAACTTTCTTCAGGAAAACACCCTGACTATTTCATCAATATTGAACACGAAGCTGAGAAACAGCTCTCAGTGTTTCAAAAACTAAGCCTATATCGAATATTGCTGGAATCAATTCAAAACATTATACGTCATGCTCATTGTAGTCGTTATGAAATTGACTTACGTATTGCTGATAATTTCCTTGTTCTCAGCATAGAAGATAATGGTGTTGGCATGAACATGGATGAAAATACACGTAGTCGTGGCCATGGAATACTTAATATCACTCAGCGTGCCTACTCGATAAAGGCAAAATTAGAATGGAATAAATCTCGTTTTAGTTCCGGCACCCGGTTACTACTTACCTTGCCAATACAATTTATAAACAACAATTCATCTGTCGAGCTTAAGGATTCAACCTATGTCCAGCCGGTATGAAATAATTATCGCAGAAGACAATCCTCGTGACCGCGAATTCCTTTCAAGCAATCTGAAAGATTACTCTCTACTCTTATCGACTAACTCTACAAATGCACTAGAACTTGCCTTACAAACACCAGCACCTCGTATAATCACAGATTTACAAATGCCAGATATGAATGGTGTCGAACTCGCCAAAAGAATCTGGCAAGAAGCACCTTTAGCACGAATTGTTTTTTGGTCTCATTACGGGGATGAAACTTATATTCGCTCCTTGTCCAGAATAATTCCAGAAGAAACAGTCTACGGTTACATTCTCAAAGAGAATCCCTCAGACATTCTAAATATGGCATGCCATGCTGTGTTCTTTGAAGATCAATGTTGGATAGATAAAAAATTACGCTCTGCACAATCACGGACACATACTTCTGATAGTGCTGTTAATGATATCGAATATGAAGTCTTAATCGATATTGCTTTGGGCTTAACTGATAATATGATTGCTCAACGTCGTTACTTATCAAGACGTGGCGCACAAAACAGACTTAAATCACTCTATAGTAAACTTGGTGTGACACATGACAAGGGGGAAAACACAAATGGAGAATCACTCAATTTAAGGACTCGTGCAATATCTATCGCCATGCGTCGGGGTTTGTTAAATAATTTTGAACTAGAGCAAGAAGAACAACATTTACAGCAATGGCTAAAACAGTTTAAACAATAATCACTCTTCCATGAAATGTGCTATTTCAGCACCAATCAAAACGATTAACCAGGTTAAATATATCCAGATTAGCAGTAAAGGAATAGCTGCAAGTGCGCCATATAAAAGCTCATAACCGGGAAAATAACTTACATATAAAGTAAAGCCACCTTTTGCAATTTCAAATAAACAAACAGCAAAGGTCGCTCCAGAAAATGCATGCAACCATCTAACCTTACAATCTGGAATCCATTTATACAACATGGTAAAAGCAGCCCATAAAACCACAAATGGCAGCCAGTTAAATAATCCATGATCAACCGACTCACCTAAAATGTTTGCAATTAAAGGTAATGAAACAATATATGTACTAGCAAACAGACTGAATGAAATGGCAAGAGGTCCAAAAATAAGCAATGCTAAATAAACAAAAATTCGTCGAATTAAATGTCGTGGAGTATTTATTTTCCAGATACTATTTAAGGCTGTATCAATGGTATACATCATAATAATTGCTGAAACCAGCAACATAAAAAGACCAAGAAGATTAATATTACTGGATTGAATTGCACCATCCAATAAATACTGTTGAACTTGCTTTGCGGTTGCAGGTGAAAGACTGTCAAACACAAAGGCTTGAGCCTTGAGTTGCAATGCGGGATCAATAAATGCTGTTGTATAAATTTTATAAATTAAAACCGTTAAAGGGACAAGGGCCAGCAAAGTGGCATATGCCAATGAAGCAGCAATTTGTGGACAACGATCATCGATACATTGCTTAAATATACAGTTAAATCTCTGACTTAAATCCATTCCGCTCCCCTTTTTTATCAACTATAAATAAGAGGTAATAAAACTGCTAGAAATAAAAAGGGCCCCTAAAAGGAGCCCATAAAATACAACTTATTTATAATTATTATTGTGCTAAATAAGCTTTATCTGATTCTTCTGTAACGCCAATTGACCAGCTTCCACGTGTTTTTGCATGATTAATTGCCGCAGCACTATCAGCATCACCTGGATTCGAATCAATATCTAAAACCTGACCTGGATAAATCAAATCAGCATCTTTAATTTTATTGCTGTTTGCTTTATAGATAAGAGGCCATTTATATGGATTTCCATATGACCTCCCTGAAATACCCCAAAGATGATCACCTTGATTAACCTCATAAGAATCACTACTTGCAGCAACAGACTCAGACTCTGGCATAGCAGCAGATCTTGGTTCAGCAGTTCTCTCCGGTTCTGGAGCAGCTTCTTCAGCTTTTTCTGCCGGTCCCGCACAACCTACCGCTAAGGTAAATGCACCCAATAAACCCATCAGTTTCAGCATTTTATTCAATTTCATTGTTTTAAACTCCGGAAAATTTATTTTCTTTAAAATTCAATACCTTATAAGAACTAAAATATTGTTTAGTATTTATAAACATAAACTAGCACCCGCTTCATGCTACGTCAAGAAACTGCACGCAAGTTTGTGATTTAGTTACGATTTTGCAAATATCCAAAACTCAATCCTGACAGCATTAGTTCACTTTATTACTTGCCGCTAACTGCCTTGCTCTCAAAGCGAGATGTTTAGCCTCCAGCGCTAATATTCGAGCTTTTTCATACTCTCCTGCATCAAGCTCATGCATTGCTGAATATAACCGTTGCTTTGCCTCTGACAAGAGATTTGCCGCCAGATTCTCTGCATTGGCATCTTTTGCCGCTCGTATTGATTGTCGCGCATTGCTCATTTCCTGAACAGGAGCTGTTGTAGTGCAAGCACTAACTAAAATGCCCAGAAGGACAATATTTACAAAATAAAAAAGTCGTTTATATAAGCGTTCAAATGACATGAAATCAGGTAATATCTCAGCTGTAATTTAATGTAATATTAATGGTATAAAACTTATTTGTATATACCCCTGGTTAAAGACTAAAAAATGACGATATTTGAACTAAATTTCATCTCAAGTTGAGATGAAATGAATTTAAATCCATAAGGAGCTGAATAAAATTATGAGTACAAAAATTTATCACAATCCTCGCTGTTCAAAATCTCGTCAAACACTTGAGTTGCTTCATAGCAAAGGTATTGAAACCGAGGTTGTCGAATATTTAAATACACCACCTGATGCAGATGCATTAGAAAATATCCTGAACGGACTTGGAATGGAACCTCGAGAACTTATGCGCAAAGGTCAGGATGAATATAAAGTTTTAGGTCTGGACGATGAAAGTTTATCGCGAGAAACTTTAATTAAAGCAATGATTAAAAACCCAATATTAATCGAACGCCCTATTGTCATTACCGACAAAGGTATTGCAATTGGTCGCCCAATTAAAAACGTAGAGAAAATATTAAGCTAATGAGTGATATTCTTGTACTTTATTATAGTCGCCATGGTGCTACCGCAACGATGGCACAGCAAATTGCTATAGGCATTGAGCAAGGTGGCTGCAATGCACGCATACGTACTGTACCAAATGTCTCAACAACCATAGAAGCAACTGAAAGTGACATACCCGAATCAGGTGCACCGTATGTATCTCTTGATGACATGCAACAATGTATTGCTTTAGCCGTTGGCAGTCCAACTCGTTTTGGTAATATGGCCGCAGAGTTAAAATATTTTTTTGATAGCACTAGTCCACTCTGGCTTTCAGGTGAAATGGTGAATAAACCTGCTGCTGTTTTCACTTCAACTTCAAGTTTGCATGGCGGCCAGGAAAGTACTTTGCTCTCAATGATGTTACCTTTACTTCATCACGGTATGCAGCTTATTGGTATCCCTTACACCGAAACAACATTATTAAAAACACAAACAGGTGGCACACCTTATGGTGCAAGCCATACTTCCGGGATTGATGGTGACTTACCTTTAAGCGATGATGAAAAAACATTATGCCAGGCACTTGGCAAACGTTTAGCCGTAACTGCTTTAGCACAACTTAATGCAAGCTTAATCAGAACAAATACTTAACAATATAATATTATGCTACTTAATTTCTCACCCGGGTTTATGACACCAAGAACGTCACTTTACATAACATTAAGCGCTTACTTTGCACTTTTATTATTACTTGTCGTCTGGCATGGATTTGTTTTTCCTGCTAACAATAACCCGTGGGTAATACTCGGTTTTATTATTGCGCCACTATTATTTCCATTAAGAGGATTGCTAAAGGAGAACCCTTACACCTATGCATGGACAAGTTTTGTGATCTTACTTTATTTTATGCATGGCACCGTTGAAGCATGGGCAAACGCCGAGCAACGCATTTATGCAATAATAGAAATTTATTTAAGTGTACAGGTTTATATTGGCGCGATTTATTATGCTCGACTACAGGGACGTGCCTTGAAAGAAACAAAACCATAAAGAGCATGGAAGGATTGTACTTTAAAAGGCTTTCCCCTCTTTAATCTATTTTTGTATTTTTAATTATGCCACGTAACAGAAAAAAAGATCATTTGTAAATATTAACATGCTGATATTCATGTTGATATTTAGTTTGTTCTGGAAACAACCCGCGATGGCGGGTGAGTTGACAGTCTCTGTTGAAGATAAAAGCAGT
>CAZSCK010000025.1:5350-27345 GCA_964605385.1 uncultured Thioalkalispiraceae bacterium | reverse complement strand
GAAACAACCCGCGATGGCGGGTGAGTTGACAGTCTCTGTTGAAGATAAAAGCAGTGACGCCACGAGCTAGGTTTTCAATATGAGAATAAAAAATACTGGATGCCGAAACTCGGCTGGTACATGGGTGCAGACTTCTCAAGTTATAAAGAAAATAACTGGGATATAAATACTTCTTTGCAATTAGGGATTATCACAACGGTGAATAAAAGAAATTATCGTTTAGGTTTCGAATTCAATGAAGGCAACTCATCATTAGGTGAGTTTTTTCAAACCAAAGAAAAATATATCAGTTTTGGGTTCTGGGTTGATATCTAGTAACAAAGTGATAAATAAAAAGTATTACAAATAATCTTTAATAAACGGAATAGTGAGTTTTCTTTTCTCAACCATCGAAGCTTTATCCAGTTTTTCAAATAAAGAAAAAAGACTGCTCATATCTCGTGGGCTGCGTTTTAACAAATAAGCCACAACATCATCGGCTAACTCTAAACCGCGGTTTTTTGCTCTTTGCTGTAAAGCGTGTTGTTTTTCTTTATCGCTCAACACCATTAATTTAAAGGTGGGCCCCCAGGACAATCTTGATCTTAAATCTGCCAATTTTATATTTAACGAGGCCAGTGGTTGAGAAGAAGAAACAAGCATATTTACACCTTTTTCCCTGACTCGATTATATAAATTAAACAGCGCGTACTCCCAGTCTTCGTTGCCAATCACTTCCTGAATATCATCTAAAGCAATGAGGGACATGTTTTCCAGACCATCTAACATAGCAGGCATTAAACCCTCTTCTGCTAAAGGAAGATATACGACGGGCGAACCTTTTTGCCCGACTTCATGGCAGGCTGCTTGCAGCAAATGACTTTTGCCTGTTCCACTTTCACCAAATAAAAAAACATAAGGTTCATTTTGTACTTGCAGGTTATGTACAACCTGTTCATTTTGACTTACGAAATAATTATCAAAGGTGGCATCATCACGCAAGCGGATACCGAGTGTTAATTGTTGACTCATAATTTATTTAATTTTCGTAAAGTTCGCTTTTAGTATAATTATCAAGCATGTGTCGGAATACAACCGCAATAACTGCAGCAACAGGTAATGCAAGTAAAATACCAACAAAACCAAACAACTGCCCGCCAGCTAAAACAGCAAAGATAACTGCGACCGGATGTAGACCAATTTTGTCACCCACTAACCAGGGAGTTAGTAACATACCTTCCAGCATTTGCCCTGTTAAAAAAACAATCGCAATATAAAACAAAGGTGTAATTTCCTGAAACTGCATAAGCGCTGCAACACTGGCAACAACAATACCAACCATAAATCCAAGATAAGGTACAAAACTCACCACACCCGACAAGCCGCCAATTAATAATGCAGTATCAAGCCCAACAAACATTAAACCAATGGTATAAACGATGGATAAAACAAACATTACCAACATTTGCCCGCGAAAAAATGCACCCAGGACTTCATCCGATTCTTTTACAAGAACGACAATAGTCTTCTCATTTTTGCGTGGTATAAGTGCATGAATTTTTGCTACTAAAGAATCCCAGTCACGTAACAAATAAAAAGTTACAACCAGCATTAATAAAAAGTTTGCTATCCAGCCCGCAAGGATTAAACCAGAATGTGATATTGAACTCAGCACATTTGCGGCTATACCACCCGCTGTTTTCCAGTAATCCGACAAAGATTGCTTTAACATATTTAAGTCAAACGTTGCGATATCCAGATCAAATTGTTCTTTCAATAATGGCAGAAGATAGTTTTGAGCACGATCAATATATAAAGGCAGTTTTTCAGCCAGCACAATAATTTGTTTTTCTAACAAAGGTAAAACAATCAACAAAAATAATACGGCAACTAATGACAAAACAAAAAACACCACGCTTACTGCCAGAGTACGCGACATTTTTTTCTCTAGTTTATCTGCCAGAGGGTCAGCAATGTATGCTAACACCGCAGCAGATAAAAAAGGCATGAGTATTGGCGCAAGTAAATAAATTAAAACCGAAACAATAACAAATACAGCTAACCAAATACCTTTACTTGATTCGATCATGTTTTATTTCCTTTTAAAATATACCAGGCGCGTCTGCCCCATTCATTTGTATAAGCGTAACCACTCATTAGTGTTGTAACAACAACCAACCATAAAAGACTATCAATAATTAATAAATTCAAATAAATTACTTGCGACAACATAACAGAAAGCACAAGTAATATTTGCAAAACAGTATTGAGTTTACTAATAAACAAAGGTTTAAGTTTTGCTTCACCAATAAATTTCCGGTACAGCAATGTTCCGACAACGATAATTAAATCACGAAAAATAACCAGACTCACCAGCCACCAGGATAATAAATGATGCCAGCCTAATAAAAGGTAGGCACTCAACATCATTAATTTGTCCCCCATGGGATCAAGTATTACCCCAAGTTCTGTTTCCCATTTATAGCGTCGCGCAAGAAAGCCATCCAAACCATCAGAAAGACCACCAATGAGAAAAAGCAATAATGCAATTGAATAATTTTGATACCACAAAAAATACGTAATCGGCGCAACCAGAACCATGCGCAGAATACTAATTATATTTGGGATATCTCTTTTATTCACGGCACTCGTTTATATGTAAGGTCAACTATTATCTGTTCAGGTTTCTTCTCAATGGCTTCACCACGAATAACAGGCTTGCCTATCTCAGCAACCAGGACATGTCCAAGCGCAATCGCCTGTGCAATACCTAATCGTCCACTGCGACTACTGAGAGTAAAAATAACATCATCTGTATTCACCTGATATGCCTGAACCTGGGATACTATACTCAGACTTTTTAAATATTTTATGACTTTATTGTATGTTTTTAAATCTGAAATATTTTTGACTTGCAGTAAAACCTCACCACTTTCAATTAAAGTGTCCACTTGAGTAAAGCGAGCAGACAATACCTCGCCGGTTTTAGATAAGCCTTCTTTTGCTGCCGCTCGTAAAGTTTCACTATTACTCACTTCCCAGTCATAGCGTTGTCCTGCCGAATACAAACTCCACCGCGTATTCCATGTTTTAGCAAAACTTAAATAAATACGTCCAACCAAAACTGCTTCGGCCTGATAGCGTGAAGAAGCCGCTAAAATCGTATCTTCAAAGTTACCCCAAACATCGGTGACTTGTAACCTGGACTGATCAGCTAAATCAAGCAGCGGTAAACGAAACGGTAAACCTTTTTTTCTGGCTTCCTGTTCAATATGAATACGGCTAATGTGTGGCGTACTGTTACCGATCAAAATACGCTGCTTTTGGTCGTCTACAACCAGCCAGACCAGGGTGACGGGACGGTTTTTACCCCAAACAGGGAATCCCTGCTCGCGCAGTAATTTTGAAACGGCTTTTTCAGTAAAACGTAACCAAAGTTTTTGCGTATAGGGTTTTGCACCATCAATAGGGTTTGCCGGAATAACTTCATCTGCTTTAAATTTGCGATAACGAAATTGCTGCACGAAAAGAGTCGGCCGTGGTACAAAAGTTTCATCTTCAGCCAGCACACCAGCATCATTTCGGCCTGAAATTCGGACCAGGACTTCCTTTAATGCTTCACGTACAACATAAGCGCGTTCTTCTCGACTCTGGCTTTCAACAGGCACTTCTGCCTCGTACAAATGATGCACAATATCCGCATTAATGCTGTTAATCGGTAAAATAGTCGTTATTGACAACAAAAATGCCGTAAATACTAAATTCTTTGTGCCCTTTATTCTTATTTTCATTCCATGCCTTTGTCTGAATTGTTAAACTACCGCTCCATTATACAGTATTGACCCTTAATTCAGGAGTTCTACCGTGGGTATAAAAGAAGTGGCTACAAAAGAAACATCCAAGAACCAATCACTCAGTTATCGCGACGCCGGGGTCGATATCGACGCGGGTAATAGCCTCATTGAACACATCAAACCTCTTGCTGCGGCCACTAAACGTCCCGGTGTAATGGCGGGTTTAGGTGGCTTTGGTGCATTGTTTGAACTTCCGCTCGATCGTTACAAGGAACCTGTTCTCGTTTCAGGTACAGATGGTGTTGGTACTAAGCTAAAACTCGCCATGGATCTCAATAAACATGACACCATTGGTATCGATTTGGTTGCCATGTGCGTCAACGACCTGATTGTTCAAGGTGCTGAACCCCTGTTTTTCCTCGATTATTATGCCACAGGTAAGCTTGATATCGCAGCAGCAACAGATGTTGTTGCAGGCATTGCTGAAGGTTGTAAACAGTCTAATGCAGCATTGGTTGGCGGTGAAACAGCTGAAATGCCCGGAATGTATCAAGGTGGAGACTACGATTTAGCCGGTTTTTGTGTCGGCGTAGTCGAAAAAAGTAAAATCATTGATGGCTCAAAAGTAAAAGCTGGAGATGTACTTTTAGGCTTACCTTCCAGCGGCCCTCACTCAAATGGCTATTCGCTTATTCGCAAAGTCATTGAAGTTTCTGGCGCAGATTTGAATGAAAGCTTTGATGGTGCAACCTTAGGTGAGCGTTTACTTGAGCCCACAACCATATATATCAAGCCTTTGTTAGCATTATTAGAAGAAGTTGATGTTCATGCGATGTCGCATATTACCGGTGGTGGTTTACTGGAAAATATTCCTCGCGTTATGCCTGATGATGCTTGCGCGGTGATCGATAAAAATAACTGGAAACGCCCTGCCGTTTTTGACTGGTTACAGGAAAAAGGCAATATTGAAGACACCGAAATGTATCGCACCTTTAACAATGGTTTAGGAATGGTGCTTATTTTAGATGAAAGTGTTGCCGACAAGGCGCTCGATATTTTAAAACAAAACCAGGTTCAAGCGGTTCGTATTGGCCAAATCGAAAGCAAAGAAAATGATGTCGCGGTTCGTATTCAGTAATGAGTTCGAATGCCGTTTCTCCTGTCCGATTAGTCGTTTTAATATCTGGTAATGGCAGCAACCTGCAAGCCATAATTGATAATATCGCGAATCACAACCTGCCTGCTCAGATTGTTGCTGTTATCAGCAACAAGGCTGATGCATATGGCTTAGAACGCGCTAAAAAAGCCGGTATTGAACAGCATGTTTTATCACACAACAATTTCACCAACCGCCAACAGTATGACCTCGCACTAAAAGAGCTCATTGACCAATACCAACCTGATTTAATCATACTTGCAGGCTTCATGCGCATCCTCAGCAATGAATTTGTTGAACATTATTCACATAAAATGATGAACATTCACCCTTCTTTGTTGCCCAAATACAAAGGTTTAAATACACACCAACGTGCAATTGATGCTGGTGACAAAAAACACGGCTGTAGTGTGCACTTTGTTACCCCGGAACTGGATGACGGCCCGGTAATCTTACAGGCAAAAGTAAAAGTTGAAGAAGATGACACCGCCGAAACATTGGCAAAACGAGTGCATGAACAAGAACACCTTATTTACCCAAAAGCTATTAGACTATTTGCAGAGAACAAAATTAAAACATCATAAAATGCGGGATCTAATTACAATATTATTTTATTTTAGTCTTCAAACTCTTTCGTTTGCTGCACCCATAAAAGATTTTACCGCACGTTATGACCTCTACCACAATGAAACTTATATTGGGAAAACTACACGCAGCTTAGTCACCGAGAATAAATTTATAAAATTTTCATCCATCGCAAAAACAGATGGCATCGTAGCCTTGTTTGTTGATATCACGATCACTGAAATAAGTAAATTACGCTATAAAAACAACCACTTGAGTTTTGTTTCTTACAGTTACAATGAAAAAAAGAACGATGAGAATAAGGGATATCAACTACGTCTTGATAAAGCAAATAAATTTTATAACTCTCACACCAAAGAACTCTACCCTGTTGTTAACAATTTACACGATACTCTTGGTTTTACCGCTGCAATCATGCATGACATGCAAAATGGAAAGCGAGAAATAAAATACACCATCGCAAAAAAAGGCAGTCTTAAAACATATGACTTAAAATTTATAGCCAAAGAAAATATTGCAACAAATAAAGGGCATATCACAACATTCAAAATGGAGCATTATAATCCCCAGACAAAAGAACGATTTACCCTCTGGTGCGATAAAAGCCTGGGGTTTTTACCTGTTAGAATTCAAAAAATCAACCACAAAGGTGATGAAAACCTGCTCAATTTGACTCAATTTAATCAAAAAGAATTTTACCTGGAGTTACCTGAAGAAGAATCAGAGTAAAAAAGCCCTTAAATGGCATAAAATAGCCATTTATCCCTTCATTTCACACTTATTTATTAAAGTTCAGCACAAATAACCCGATATATTGTAGGAGTAACTTATTCTAAAAAGTATATGGGTGTCCGCTGTCAAACTTAAGTATTTATTAACTTATATTTTATTTACATCTCTATTTTCTTTCACGCAAAACAATTATGCGGCAGAAAAAGAAGTGAAAATTGGTGTGCTCGCCGTTTGGGGAGATACAGTAACCAGGCAAATGTGGCAACCCACCATTAACTATTTAAATAAAAAAATCCCAAATCACCATTTCATTCTCGAAACGCTCAAACTTGGACAAACAACCAAAGCTATAAAACAAAATAGCATTGATTTCATTATTACCAACCCCGGTAATTATATTATTCTGGAATCTCGTTTTGGCATAAGCCGACTCGCCACGTTAAAAACAAAAAAACAAAATAAAACATCAAACCAGTTTGCCGCAATCATTTTCACCAAAAGTAATCGTGATGATATTAAAACGTTAAAAGATTTACGTAAAAAATCTTTTATGGGAGTAAAGAAAAATGCCTTTGGCGGTTTTCAAATGGCATGGCTGGAATTAAAAAATCAAGGCATAGACCCTTTTGAAGATTTTTCATCATTACAATTCAGTGGGCTTCCTCAAGATAAAATTGTTTATGCAGTTCTTAATGGGAAAATAGATGCTGGCACAGTACGCACAACAACATTAGAGCGTATGGCAGCAGAAGGATTAATTGATATTACTAAATTAAAAATCCTTAACCGTAAAATAAACAGCAACTTCCCCTTTGTTCATTCCACACAACTTTATCCTGAATGGCCAATTGCAAAATCAAAAAACACATCATCTGAACTTGCTGAAAAAGTAACTATTGCTTTGCTAAAACTTCCCACCAATAGCAGTACAGCAAAAAAAGCGCGAAGTTCAGGTTGGACTGTGCCTCTGAACTATTTTCCTGTACGTAATTTATTTAAAAAGCTTAACCTTGCTCCTTACAATACTGTCTTGCCTGGTTTTTTTGAACAGTACTGGGGGCAATCACTTTTATTTTTAATGTTGTTTTTACAACCGCTTTTTCTTTATATACGAAGATTACGTATTGATTTAAATATTGATGAAGAAAAAATTGCCCAATCAGAAACTGAATGGTCAAACGCACTCGATTTTCTTGATGAACCTATGTACATGGTTGACCTGAATGATCGTATTATCCGGGCAAACAAAGCCTTTTATGAAAAAATAAAAGCTAAACCCGAAGATGCTATTGGTAAAGTCATCACAGACTTCACACACCCTGAAGGTGAAGAAAGTCCGTGCAAAGTTTGTCAGGCAAGAAAAAATCAGGTTGATACCACGATAGTATTAGAAGCAGAAGATCCCGTTAATAAAGCCTGTGTACCTTTAGAAGTTAGTGTAAAAGTTATTAGAAACAATAAAAACCAGGCTATTGGTATAATTCAAAGAATGCGTGACCTAACTAAATCACGTAAAGCAGAAAAAGCATTGCGCAGAAGTGAATCCCTTTTTAAAGAATTGCTTAATGCTACGCCAGACTCACTTATTGTTTCTAATTCTGATGGCACTATTGTTCTGGTGAATTCCAAATTTGAAAAAGAGTTTGGTTATAGCCGCGAAGAAATTGTTGGTCATAAAATAGAAATGCTTATCCCGAAAAAACACCGTCCAAAACATGTGCAAACACGCATAAAATTTTCAGCCCACCAAAATTGCCGTCCAATGGGACAAGATATGAAACTGGAAGGACAGCATAAAGACGGGCATGTTTTTCCTGTCGATATAAGTTTAAATCCATTTACTATTGATAACGAAATCCTCATTATTGCCACAATCCAAAATATAAATGAACGACTAGAAAAAGAAAAAGAATTAAAACGTTTAGCATCTTTTCCTGAACTCAGCCCAAACCCTACTCTTGAATTTAAAAAAGATGGGACCATAACCTATGCTAATCCAGCATCAATTAAATTATTTCCGACTGCTACGAAACAAGGGCTTAAACATGAAATATTTTATGATCTGGATACAGAGCATGCCTCATTAGAAGTACATCAGGAGCTCAGTCGTAATATTGAAGTGGGTGATTCAACCTTTGAACAAAAAATTATTTATAACCCGGAAACAAAACTTTTCCGAATGTATATATGGGACATTACAAAGTTAAGAGAATTAACTCAAAAAATGACTTATCAAGCTACACATGATGCATTAACCAACTTAATAAATCGTCGTGAATTCGAGAGACGATTAGAGCAATCGATTGAGGAAGCACAACATAATAATAAAACCCACTCACTTTGTTATATGGATTTAGATCAATTTAAAGCCGTCAATGACTCATGCGGACATGCCGCTGGAGATGAGCTGTTAAAACAATTATCTTCTATAATAAGTTCCAAAATCAGAGAAACAGATACTTTTGCTCGTCTCGGCGGAGATGAGTTTGGGTTACTATTAGTAGGTTGTCCTATTGAAAAAGCATTTATGTTAGCTGAGGAAGTAAGAAAAAAAGTTGAAAACTTCAGATTTCATTGGGACAACAAAACGTTCAAAGTTGGAATTAGTATTGGTATTGTCACTATTAATAAAAAAAGTGGTTCGACAAAAAACATACAGTCCGCAGCAGATACAGCATGCTATATAGCAAAAGAACAGGGACGAAATCGCGTCCATATTTATGAAGAAGATTCAAATGCAATAACAAAATATACCAATGAAACTAACTGGTTAAATCGCATTAATATCGCTTTAGATAATGATAAGTTTATTTTATATTTCCAAAAAATTGTGTCTGTAAATGATGCTGCTCATGAACATTATGAAGTGCTTGTTCGAATGATTGGTGAAGATGGAAAAACTATCCCTCCTAATACATTTATACCGTCAGCAGAACGTTTTGACATTATGTCCTCTATTGATAGCTGGGTAATAAAAAACACACTATTAATTATGCAAAAAGAGAAATATGCAAACATTAACTTCTCGGTAAACCTTTCTGGTCAATCATTAAGTGATTTAAAATTTATGCATAATTGTATTTCCCAAATATCAAATAGTGAAATTAATCCGGTTCAACTTTGCTTTGAAATAACTGAAACAGCAATGATTGCAAACCTGTCTAATGCAATACGTTCAGTTCTAACATTACGGAGGCTTGGTTGCAAAATAGCACTTGATGATTTTGGTAGCGGATTAAGTTCTTTTGCTTATCTGAAAAACTTGCCCGTTGATTATCTGAAAATCGATGGCAGCTTAATCAAAGATCTTGAAAACGATAAAGTTAATGTCACCATGGTTAAATCAATAATTCATATTGGGCATAGCATGGGACTTGAAACGGTTGCAGAATATGTTGAGAATGATACCGTCTTGAATATATTACAAGATTTAAAAATTGATTTTGTACAAGGCTACGGGATTGCCAAACCCGTACCACTCGAAGATATTAAGTTACTAACTATAAAGCAGCCTGATGAAATTAAAACTATGCCTTAGGTAAGGTAACCCCTTTTTGCCCTTGATACTTACCACCCCGATCTTTATACGACGTTTCACAAACTTCATCCGCTTCAAAAAATAACATTTGCGCAATACCTTCATTCGCATATATTTTTGCAGGTAATGGTGTGGTGTTAGAAAACTCTAAAGTCACATGCCCTTCCCACTCAGGTTCTAATGGCGTCACATTCACAATAATACCGCAACGAGCATAGGTAGATTTACCCAAACAAATTGTTAAGACACTACGTGGAATCCGGAAAAACTCAACGGTTCGTGCAAGAGCAAATGAATTAGGAGGAATAATACAAACATCGCTTTTTACATCAACAAAACTTTGATGATCAAAATCTTTTGGGTCAACAATAGCCGAATTAATATTAGTGAAAATCTTGAATTCATCCGCACAACGTACATCGTAGCCATAGCTTGATGTACCATAAGAAACGATACGATTACCATCAACGTCCCGAACCTGACCCGGCTCAAAAGGCTCAATCATGCCGTCATTCTCCGCCATTCGACGAATCCACTTATCTGATTTAATACTCATTTGATATTTTCCTGACTTTTTGTAGTAATACTATTGATACAAAGTGAAATATATCACATCTAAATGCTACGAAACATTAGAAAATATCTACAGTGGAATTCAGAATAATAATCAGAGGAAAATAATGTCTCACACAAATAAAACCATTCAGCTTTCAGCCAAAGCATTCTTGCTCAGTATTGGATTAACACTTGCAGCCTGTGGTGGCGGTGGTGGTGACTCAGCATACCCAAATATTCAATATACAGGCACAATTACTCAAGCAACGATTACGGATGCTAACGCTTCAGATTTCCCTGTTGTGATACTAGAAGGCAGCTCTAGTTCATCTGACGCAAATCCTTTTGGTGTAGCCATAGATAGCAACACAAAGTGCACAACACACAGCCATGTTAAATATCCTGGCTGAACAAATCAAAAACAATGTTCTCAACCAGCAACAAAATTCCGATAACAATCTAGTTTCTGCTGCTGCACAGACCACAGCAGGTACATGTCCTACAAATCCAGGTAGTATGACTTTTACCATAACTCAACCCAGACCAACTTAAGTGGCAGTATCACTTACGACAACTATTGTGTTGGAGATATCAACTTTGGTGGTGAAATCATTCTACATGGAAGAATGAATTATAGCGGTTCTCTTTTTCTCTCCGGCAACGACCCTATTTTTCAGTCAATGACAATATCCATCGAATATTTGAAACTAACCGTACGTACTGATACCAAAACTTTTAGTGAAGAATTTTCTGGCTCCATGACGCTCACCTTTGATGGAACTATATCCAATAATATTGCTGGTCTAACCGTGACTACCAACTTCCAGTCAAATGGATTGACTTACAAAATTGAAAATTTGGTTATAAACGCTTCAAGTGTCTTAAACATTAGTGGACGTTTCTTCCATCCTGCACATGGTTATGTTGACGTAATAACAACATCAAACTTTACCAAAGTCGGTGTAAATCCTGATAAATACTGTGGAGGAGCATTACGATTAACGGGTAGTAATGGTGATGTTATTGATTTCACAGCAGATAACAGCTGCACCACCTATACCGTTTGTATGACTCCAAGCAGTACTGATCTACAAACCTGTCAACCAGCACAAACATGGCCATAATGATTTTAATTAATCATTAAAATAAAAAAGGTGCTGAAATTTCAGCGCCTTTTTTTATGTTTAAAATTTACTATTAATTTAAATAATAAGAGATAAGTACTTTTATTAATCCGTAGCGTCGGCCTAAAGAGCCGACCTACAAAATCAAAACAAAAAAATACGCTGTAAAACAGCGTATAACAAGAACGGAGTATTTTCTTCCTAGCAAGGCGAGAAAAAGATTTAAAGACCGATTTTGCAATTAGCAAATGAGGGATTTAAATATTTTTCTCAACGCCGCTAGGGAGGAAATAATACGTTCTTAGTTGTTTTGGATTATTATGTTGGGGAAAGCTGCACTATGATCTTTCGTTTTCTGAGATAACTTCACCGCAACTCGACGAGCAATATCACGATAAATTGTTGCAACAGCACCATCTGGATCAGCAACTACACTTGGTTTGCCCTCATCTGTTCCAACACGAATAGATATATCTAACGGCAACGCACCTAGCATCTCAACATCACTTTCACCGGCCATACGCTCACCACCACCTGATCCAAAAATATGTTCTGCATGACCACACTCTGAACAAATATGGATGCTCATATTTTCAATAACACCTAAAACAGGTATCTCGACTTTCTCAAACATTTTTAAGCCTTTACGAGCATCTAATAATGCGATGTCTTGTGGTGTTGTTACGATGACGGCACCTGTGACAGGTACTTTTTGTGCCAACGTTAATTGAATGTCACCCGTACCCGGTGGTAAATCGACGATTAAATAATCAACATCACTCCACTTCGTATCTCTTAGTAACTGTTCTAATGCTTGCGTTACCATTGGGCCACGCCAAATCATTGGGGTATCTTCATCAATTAAATAACCAATCGACATAGATTGAATGCCGTAGTTCGTCATTGGTTCTAAACTTTTGCCATCTGCAGATTCTGGTTGTCCGCTAATGCCCAACATACGGGGTTGACTTGGACCATAAATATCCGCATCTAAGATACCAACCGTTGCGCCTTCTGCAACTAACGCTAATGCTAAATTAACGGCTGTTGTTGATTTGCCCACACCACCTTTACCAGAAGCAATAGCAATAATATTCTTCACACCAGGAATCATGTTCACGCCTTTTTGTACGGCATGAGAAGCAACTTTATGGGTAACATTAATTGTTACATCGGCAACACCGTCAACCGCTTTTACTTTTTCGGTTAATGTTTCTGTGAGCTCTTTGATGTAACCATTAACAGGGAATCCATAAAGAATATCAATTGTGACGTTATCGCCATCAACTTTAATATCTTTTACTGTTTTTGTTGAAACAAGATCAGCTTCAAGATAAGGATCAATATATGTTTTTAATGCTTCTTCGATTTGTGATTGAGCGACATTAGCCATGCTCTATCTCCTACTAGTGATAGGGTTAAATAACCCAGTAATTTAATCTGGTAATTCAAGGGGTGCAATCTTACACAAAAATCATACTTTGTGCGAGAGTATAAGCGTTTCAAATACTATAAAATGGCACATTCTACCTGTTCAAAGTGGCAGTTGCGACCGATAACTGCTACGGTAGCGCCTTTCTGAAAACCATTAATATTGCTTAAAATGACTAATAAAACCCGCCAAATTCTCGTTACTAGCGCCTTGCCTTATGCCAATGGCAGTATCCATATCGGCCACCTGGTTGAGTATATTCAGACCGATATATGGGTACGTTTCCAAAAAATGCAAGGTCACAAGTGCACATATGTTTGTGCAGATGATGCTCACGGCACACCTATTATGCTACGAGCACAGAGTGAAGGAATTACGCCTGAAGAACTCATTTCGGCGACAGATAAAGAACATCGTGCAGATTTTGCGGATTTTAACGTCAACTTTGATAATTTCCATTCTACTCATTCCGATGAAAACCGTGAAATTACCGAGACCATCTATAAGCGTCTACGCGATGCCGGTCATATTGAGCAACGCACTATCAAACAGGCTTACGATCCCGAAAAAGAGATGTTTCTACCTGATCGTTTTATCAAAGGCACTTGTCCTAAATGTGGCGCAGATGACCAATACGGCGATAACTGTGAAGTTTGTGGTGCTACTTACGCACCGACCGATTTAAAAAATCCGGTTTCTGTTATTTCAGGTGCAACACCGATTGAAAAAGAATCTGAGCATTATTTCTTCAAACTCGCAGACTTTGAACCGATGTTGCGCGAGTGGATTTCAGGCGACCACACCCAAACCGCTATCAGCAATAAAGTCAGCGAATGGTTTGAGTCCGGCTTACAATCCTGGGATATTTCACGTGATGCGCCCTACTTTGGCTTTGAGATTCCCAACGCACCTGGCAAGTTCTTTTATGTTTGGCTCGATGCACCAATGGGTTACATGGCAAGCTTCAAAAACCTGTGCGATAAACGTGATGATCTAAATTTTGATGATTACTGGAAAGCAGATAGTGAACACGAGCTTTACCATTTCATCGGAAAAGATATCGCCTATTTCCATACTTTATTCTGGCCTGCGGTTTTAAGTGGTAGTAATTACCGCACCCCTACTGCTGTATTTTGTCATGGCTTCCTTACGGTGAATGGACAAAAAATGTCTAAGTCGCGAGGCACCTTTATCAAAGCCCGCACCTATTTAGATAACTTGAATCCTGAATATTTGCGTTATTACTTTGCCGCAAAACTCGGTAATGGTATTGATGATCTCGATCTTAATTTAGATGACTTTATCCTGCGTGTTAATTCAGATTTAGTAGGCAAAGTGGTTAACATTGCCAGTCGATGTGCGGGTTACATTACTAAAAAATGTGGTGGTCAATTAAGTCCAACCTGTTCTGAACCTGAGTTATATCAAACGTTTGTTCAGGCAGGCGATAAGATTGCAGAATTATTTGAACAACGCGAGTTTAGCCACGCCGTTCGAGAAATTATGGCCTTGGCAGATAAAGCAAATCAATATATCGATGAACAAAAACCCTGGGCACTCGCCAAAGAAGAAGGCAAAGAACAGCAAGTTCAGGAAATATACAGTGTCGGTGTTAACTTATTCCGTGTATTGATGACCTATCTAAAACCGATTTTACCCGTTATGGCCGAAGCATCAGAAACATTTCTTAATATTAAGCCATTAAATTGGGTGGATACAGCAACACCATTAACCGGCCATGAAATAAATAAATTTAAACCATTAATGACCCGTGTTGAACAGGAAAAAGTGGATGCTCTGGTAGAAGCTTCGAAAGAAGACTTAAAACAAGAACATGATAAAAAAGAACGCAAAGCGAGCATAAAAAAAGTGGACACAAAAAATGATCCTATAGCCGATGAAATCCAATTTGATGACTTCGCCAAAATTGATTTACGCATTGCTAAAATTATTAAAGCCGAACATGTTGAAGGTGCTGATAAATTATTGCGGCTCACTCTGGATATTGGCGATGAAACCCGTAACGTATTAGCGGGTATTAAATCAGCCTACCAACCTGAAGATTTAGAAGGTAAACACACGGTGATAGTGGCAAATCTCGCGCCGCGTAAAATGCGCTTTGGTGTTTCAGAAGGAATGGTTCTCGCTGCAGGGCCAGGTGGTGAAGATCTGTGGATTTTGGAACCGCATGAAGGTGCGCAACCCGGAATGCGCGTTAAGTAAATTATAAGCTACTGCGCTTACAATAACAGCGTTATAAATCTGCTCAAAATGCTCGTTTATTTCATATAAACTCCGCTTTTTCGCAAATTTATGCCTTGTTCTTGCTGCGCTCGTAACGCTTATAATCTCCTTACTTATTAAACCCCTTCAATTAAAACCTTTATATAACCTCTGAATAACAAGGTAGCTCTTTGTTTTTACTGATATAAGTTAAAATATTAAGTTATACTCGCCTATATTATAAAGAGTCCTCATTGAATTTATATTATGGCTGAATACGCACTTATTCTTATAAGCACCATTCTGGTTAATAACTTCGTGTTAGTGAAGTTTCTTGGCCTTTGCCCTTTCATGGGTGTTTCTCGTAAACTTGAAACAGCCATTGGTATGGGGCTGGCTACTGCGTTTGTTTTAACGCTCTCATCAATTTGTAGTTATCTTGTTAATGAATACTTACTCGCGCCATTAGGCATTGAATATCTCCGCACCATTACCTTCATTCTAGTCATAGCAGTTGTTGTGCAATTCACTGAAATGGTTGTACATAAAACCAGTCCGTTGCTTTACCAGGTCCTGGGGATTTTTTTACCGTTAATCACAACCAACTGCGCAGTACTCGGTGTCGCCTTACTTAACGTACAAACTGAACATGGTTTTATTGAATCGGCTTTGTACGGTTTTGGTGCTTCGGTTGGTTTCTCTTTAGTCCTGGTTTTATTTGCTGCCATGCGTGAACGCATTGATGTTGCAGATGTTCCCGAACCTTTTCGTGGTGCTTCAATTGCATTAATCACAGCAGGCTTAATGTCCATGGCCTTCATGGGCTTTGCGGGATTAGTTAAGGTTTAATATGTTAACAACGATTATTGCTATAGCCACGCTTGCGATCATTTTTGGCCTTGTTCTGGGTTTTGCTGCGATACGTTTTAAAGTTGAAGGCGATCCCATTGTTGATAAAATCGATGCCATCTTGCCGCAAACGCAATGTGGTCAATGCACCTATCCCGGTTGCCGTCCTTATGCTGAAGCAATATCAAAAGGCGAAGCGGAGATAAACCAATGCCCTCCCGGTGGTGAAGCGGTAATTAATGAACTGGCTGACCTGTTAGGTCTTGACCCTAAACCACTCAATGAAGAACACGGTGAGCATTCAGAAAAGACTGTTGTTTATATCGATGAAAAAATTTGTATCGGCTGTACTTTATGTATTCAGGCTTGTCCGGTTGATGCCATTCTCGGTGCGGCTAAACTTATGCATACCATAATAGAAAATGAATGTACCGGTTGTGATTTATGTATCCCCGTTTGTCCGGTTGATTGTATTTATATCAAACCCATTACTGAAAACATTAATACCTGGAAATGGCCTTTGCCTGATGCCGGTATAAACACCTCGAAGGCGACTTCCTGATGTCGATGCGTTTATGGAAAATATTTGGTGGTCTTAAACTGGCTGGCTTTAAAAGTATGTCGATGTCACAAGCGACACAAGCTGCACCTCTTGCAAAAAAATTAGTACTCCCCTTAAAACAACATATTGGTCATGCTGCCGAAGTGATTGTTAAAGTTGGTGATACTGTTTTAAAAGGACAAATGATTGCGGCGGCAAAAGGTTATGTCAGTACCCCTATTCATGCCCCCACCTCCGGAAAAATAATAGCAATAGAAAAAGATCTAATACCGCACCCATCTGGAATCGCAACAGACTGTATTGTTATAGAAACAGATGGTGAAGAACGCTGGATTGAGTGCACAAGAAATACCAACTACCGCCAACTGGATATAAGTGCATTGCGAAATATAATTCGTGATGCAGGCATAGTCGGATTAGGGGGCGCAGGCTTTCCTTCATTTATAAAACTCAATCCGGGTCCGGGTAATATAGTCGAGACCCTTATTTTAAATGGTGCAGAATGCGAACCCTATATCACCTGTGATGCAATGTTAATGCAGGAACACAGCCGCAGGATAATTGATGGCCTGAATATCATGCGCCATGCCCTACAAGTTAAAAAATGTATTATTGCCATAGAAGACAACAAACGTGCTGCCCATACTATGCTTATTAATGCCTTGCAGGAACATGAAGCAGAACATATTGAAATTATTCAGATCCCCACTCTTTATCCCGCCGGTGGCGAAAAACAACTTATTAAAACCATTACAGGAAAAGAAGTACCCAGTAATGGTTTACCAATTAATATTGGCGTTGTTTGTCATAATGTTGCTACTGCTGCTGCTGTTGCCACAGCAGTTCTTGAAGGTAAACCATTAATTAGTCGATACGTTACTGTAACAGGTGATGGCGTTGACAAGCCAAAGAATTTTGAAGTTTTATTTGGCACCCCCTTTTCAGAACTTATAGACTTATGCAGCAGAAATTCTAAAGCAGAACAATTTATTGTGGGTGGCCCAATGATGGGCTTTGAAGTTGCCAATGACAACATCCCCGTTATTAAAACAAGCAATTGTATTTTGGTTCAACGTAAAGAAACAAAGCCTGACTACATCATGCCCTGCATACGTTGTGGTAAATGCACTGAAGTATGTCCGGCACAATTACTACCGCAACAACTTTACTGGTACGCCCGTGCAAAAAACTTTGACAAGACTCAAGACTATAATCTCTTTGACTGCATAGAGTGTGGTTGTTGTTCTTATGTTTGCCCTAGCCATATTCCTTTAGTGCAATATTACCGTTTTGCAAAAACAGAAATCTATGCACAAGAACAAGAAAAGAAAAGTTCAGATATTGCCAGACAACGTCACGAATTCCGTCAATACAGAATGGAACGTAAAAAAGCAGAAAATGAAGAACGTAAAAGACAAAAGCGTGAATTACTAAAGAAAGTAAACGGTGAAAAAGATAATGCAGAAGACGCAAAAAAAGCAGCAATTGAAGCTGCAATGTCGCGCGTTAAAGCCAAGCGCGAAGCACAATCAATTACACCAGAAAATACTGATAATCTAACGGAACAACAAAAAAAATCTATTACTGAAATTGATTTACGGCGAAAAAAGGCAAAGGAAGAAAGTTAACATGCATAGTTCACCCTATATTCAAAACAATGAAAGTGTCTCGCGCATGATGTTATCTGTTATTTATGCGCTAATACCTGGCACTTTAGTTTATGTTCATTTTTTTGGTTTCGGTGTAATAATTAATATTATTATTGCAGTAGTTACTGCTCTCATCTGTGAAGTTACAATATTAAAAATACGCAACCGCCCAATTAAGCCTTTTATTTATGATGGCACCGCAGTATTAACTGCCATTCTACTTGCACTTGCTTTACCCACTCTTACCCCTTGGTGGCTGGCAGCTTTAGGCTCGGGCTTTGCAATTATTATTGCCAAACATTTATACGGTGGCATGGGCTACAACCCGTTTAACCCTGCAATGGTGGGTTATGCTATGCTCTTGATTGCATTTCCAAAAGAAATGACAGCCTGGATACCAGCAGAAACACACGGTTTAAATTTTTTAGACACCTTAAATTACAGTTTATTTGAAGTACTTCCTGCAGGTATGAGCTATGACGCACTAACCATGGCAACACCACTGGATAGTATAAAAACACAACTCAGTTTAGGTTACACCTTAGATGAAATTAAAACGGCGAACTCATCTCTGTTTGGCAATATTGCAGGTTATGGCTGGGAATGGATTAACATCCTGTTTTTAATTAGTGGTTTGGTTCTGATTTCAATAAAAGTTATTAGCTGGCATATTCCTGTTTCAATGTTAGGCGCATTAGCCTTTATGGCAATGATATTTAATTTTTCAGATGCCAGTAGTTACTCACCAATCAGTTTTCATTTATTTGGCGGTGCAGCTATGCTCGGTGCATTTTTTATTGCTACCGATCCTGTTACTGCCGCAGTATCAAACAAAGGCCGCCTTATTTACGGTGCAGGTATCGGTATTTTAGTTTATGTTATTCGTACATGGGGTGGTTATCCAGACGCTATCGCATTTTCAGTTTTGCTGATGAATATGGCCGTACCCATGATTGATTATTATAACAAGCCGCCTGTATTTGGTGCAGCCGGTAAAAGTTAATGAATATTATTCGTAACATGATTATTAGTGCAGTTGTACTTGCCCTGTTCGCTGCTGCCGGAACATTTTTTGTTAGCTACACTTACAATAATACGATTGATCGTATTGAAGAAAATAAACGTCTCGCTTTATTAAAAGCTTTTCATGTTCTCATTTCCCCTGAAACTCATGATAATGATATTTTCACTGATATCATCCAGGTACAAAATAAAAGTTTATTAGGTAGTAAAAAACCAGTAAATATTTACCGTGCCCGCAAAGAAAATAAACCTGTCGCAGTTATTATTAACAGTGTCGCACCAGATGGTTATAATGGGAATATCGAACTTTTAGTTGCAATTAATTACAATGCTACCCTTGCGGGTGTTCGTGTTGTGCATCATAAAGAAACACCTGGTTTAGGAGATGCGATTGAAGAAAATCGTTCTAACTGGATAACTAAATTTAAACAGCTATCATTAAATAACCCAGACAAAAAAGGCTGGGCGGTTAAACGTGATGGTGGTGTTTTTGATCAGTTTACTGGCGCAACCATTACACCTCGCGCTATTGTAAAAGCCGTTTATAATACCTTGCGCTATTATAAAGAACATCAAGAGACCTTATATGAGTGATACAAGTTACAGTAAAATTATTTACAACGGCCTTTGGGTTAATAACCCTGCCTTTGTTCAGTTACTCGGCTTATGTCCATTATTAGCTGTATCAAACACGGTTATAAATGGACTGGGATTAGGGTTAGCAACAACATTAACCTTAGTTGCCTCGAACATTATGGTTTCAATAATTCGTCACTGGGTTCGACCTGAAATCCGTATCCCTGTTTTTGTTTTAATTATCGCTTCTACTGTAACCATTATTGAACTTTCAATGAATGCCTGGTTCCATGAACTTTATAATATTCTTGGTATATTCATCCCTTTGATTGTAACTAACTGTGCCATCATTGCCCGTGCCGAAGCTTTTGCCTCTAAAAATTCAGTATCAAGCTCATTTCTTGATGGTTTGTTTATGGGTTTAGGTTTTACCGCAGTATTAGTCACCCTCGGCGCGATGCGTGAAGCAATTGGTTTTGGTACTTTATTCCAACAAGCACACCTTATGTTTGGTGAAGCCGCGCGTGAAATGACCATAACTTTATTTGATGACTACCGTGGTTATTTACTCGCTATCCTGCCACCAGGTGCATTTATTGGACTTGGATTATTAATAGCGGGTAAAAATATTATTGATAAAAAACAACAAGCTCGTGAGAAACGTATTGCAAGTAAAAATTTAGAAGAGGCACAACAAGCTACTTAATGTTTGCCAGCCCGTCATGTTATTTCCTCGCAATGATGTATGATTTTTGAGATATATGTTATGAACAAAACCATTCGCACAGAAATATTTACTCGCCTTAGAGAACATATTCCCAATCCAACAACTGAGTTAAATTTTTCATCTCCTTTTGAATTATTGATCGCCGTTATTCTTTCAGCACAATCAACCGATAAAGGCGTGAACAAAGCGACCGAAGCGCTATTCAAAAAAACTCCAACACCAGAAAAAATGGCCGCATTAAAAGAAAGCGGCTTAAAAAAATATATTAAAACAATTGGTTTATTTAATACCAAGGCCAGGAACATTATCAAAACATGCAACATGTTAGTTCAGGAACATGATTCTCAAGTACCCGATAATCGAACAGCACTTGAAGCCTTGCCAGGTGTTGGCCGTAAAACGGCTAACGTAGTATTAAATACTGCATTTGGCCATCCCACTATGGCGGTTGATACTCATATCTTCCGAGTTTCCAATCGCACAAAAATTGCCCCCGGTAAAAACGTACTCGAAGTTGAAAAAAAGCTACTCAAATTTATCCCTGAAGAATTTATGATTGATGCGCACCATTGGCTAATATTACATGGTCGATATACCTGTATTGCACGTAAACCACGCTGTGGTGCTTGTGTGATTGAAGACTTATGTGAATTTAAAGATAAAATAATCGAATAACTTGTAACTTCCCCTCTCACTCATTAACCTACGCCCATGTTTGGACAAGATCGTACAGAATTAAGACAGATGTTTTTCACTTCGTGGAAAAAACATCAAAATAAGCAGTTAATGGAACCGCTGGAAGCTGTGGTCGCTAAAATTATTGAGCTTCATCCTGAATACCATGCCCTGCTTGAAGATGAAGAAGCACTCGATAAAGACTACACGCCTGAAATGGGACAAACGAATCCTTTTCTTCATATGGCCATGCACATATCCATTCAAGAACAACTTTCAACCAAACGTCCTACTGGTATTGATCAGCTTTACCAGTCAATGCTGAAAAAAAATAAAGATCCACATGAAACAGAACATTTAATGATGGAATGTTTAGGAAAAATGCTATGGGAAGCACAATCTCAAAATCGTATGCCAGATGAAAATGATTATTTAAGCTGTTTGAAAAAATATTTAATTTAACCTATAAATTACCCATATAAAAATAGATCTATATGGTTATTTAGCCTCCTGTCTCTATATTCCCTACTTATAAAAAGCCAATATAAGCCCATCCTTATTCATTATTAAAAAACTCTCGTATAAATACGAAACTTTTGTTATAGATGTATGTCATATTTTGCAAGCTGTAGAAGCGCAAGCTTTTCACCTCAAAAGCTCAATATTTATAAAAAACAATAATATTTACTTATATTTTAAAAACGGAGATACGCTGATGTCTAATAAAAAATCAATTACTACACTTTCAATTGCTGCTGGTACAGCTTTTATTGCTTCTTTAGCTATGGGCAATATTGCTAATGCTGCTGAAGGTGC
>CAZSCK010000025.1:0-5250 GCA_964605385.1 uncultured Thioalkalispiraceae bacterium | reverse complement strand
ATCAATATCCCGTTCATGGAGCAGGTTTAGGTCTGCGACGTTCTATTATGGAATCGCTCGCAGATCAACCACCTTCTCAGGTTAACTTCATGGAAGTTGCCCCCGAAAACTGGATCGGCGTGGGTGGTGCTTTAGGTAAACAATTCAGCGCTTTTACTGAACAATACCCCGTTGCCCTTCATGGTTTATCTTTATCTATTGGTAGCCCTGCTCCACTTGATGAAGCCTTTTTATACAAAGTTAAAAAATTTATAAAGCAACACAATGTTCCCTGCTACAGTGATCATTTGAGTTACTGTAGTGATGACGGTCATCTCTATGATCTCATGCCTATTCCCTTTACTGAAGAAGCAGTTCATTACGTTGCAGAACGTATCCGTCGAATTCAGGATATTTTAGAACAACGTATTGCGATGGAAAACGTTTCCTATTACGCCGCACCTGCAAAAGAAATGGAAGAAATCGATTTTATTAACGCAGTGATCAGTGAAGCTGATTGTGATTTTTTATTAGACGTTAATAATATTTATGTAAATAGTATTAACCATAAATATGATGCTGTAGATTTTCTTAAAAAACTCCCGGTCGAACGTGTCACTTACCTGCATATTGCTGGACACTATAACGAAGCAGACGACTTAATTGTTGATACCCATGGTGCTGATGTTGTAGATACCGTTTGGGACTTATTACATAAAACCTATGACGTGTTTGGTGTCATGCCAACATTATTAGAAAGAGACTTTAACATCCCCCCCATTCCAGAACTTTTAACTGAAGTTGATACCATTATTAAAATTCAGGATAAGTGGTCAAAACAAAATATTAGTAATAGCCAGCATGGCTAATTTAGCAAAATTCACTCAAGCTCAATATGAATTTGCAGCTCATATTCGTGATCCGAAATCAAACCCCAAGCCGGCTGATGTTGAAGCTCGGCGGATGAAAATATACAACGAATTATTTTTTAATAACATTGAAGATTTTATTTCAAATACTTATCCAGTATTAAAAAGCATTACGCCAGAAGATGAATGGCAAAAAATGATGCGTGATTATTTTAGCAATCATTTATCACACACACCTCTGTTCCCGGAAATGCCGCGTGAGTTTTTAAAGTATTTAGAAAATGAACGAAACAATCCAGATGATCCTGCCTTTATTAAAGAGCTTGCACACTATGAATGGATAGAACTGGCACTAATGACATCTGATCTCGATGAAAACATAAACTGGGATAAAATTGATATTAATGGTGATTTATTAAATAACTCTCCTGTTTTATCTCCTCTGGCCTGGTCTTTATCCTATCAATATCCAGTTCAACAAATAAGTGAAGATTTTATTCCTGAAGAGCCCTCAGAGCACCCCGTTTATTTACTGGTATATAGAGACAAGAATGATGAAGTTCATTTTATGGAACTAAATCCGATCACAGCGATGTTAATTCAACTTATTAATGACGATAAGAACTTAACAACAAAACAAATATTAGAAAATATTGCGGAACAAATGCAACATCCTGAACCCAATATTGTTATAGAAGGCGGCTTACAAATCATGCAAGATTTAAAAAATAGAAATGTTATTTTAGGTATCAATAAAAGTTAAGAGTGAACCAACCTTATTTAAGTTGTCCTACATTTTAGTTATAAATTTTTCTAATAAAAATAAATGGAGTTGACGCATGGATAAATTACTAAAATTACAAATATTGCTTGATCGCACTCGTCAAGCTGATTTTCTCGCACCACTTTTTCTTCGACTTTATCTGGCACCAATCTTCTGGATGGCAGGCACAAGTAAATATAACAGTTTTGAAGATACAGCAGCCTGGTTTGGTAATTCCGAATGGGGCTTAGGTTTACCGTTTCCAGAATTAATGACCTTTTTAGCTATGTCTACAGAAATGGCCGGAGCCATCATGCTGTTATTTGGTTTTGGCGTTCGTTGGGTTTCTATTCCACTCATGTTCACCATGCTCATCGCCATTTTTTCTGTACATTGGGTAAACGGCTGGCAGGCAATTGCTGATACTAAATTTTGTTTGTTTAATTGTGCTGATGCTCAGGCAGCAGGTGAAAAATTAAGTGCGGCAAAAGAGCTATTAAAAACTAATGGTAACTATGAATGGTTAACTGAACAAGGCAGTTTTGTTGTACTTAATAATGGTATTGAATTTGCCACAACTTACTTTATTATGTTACTTACTTTATTTTTTATTGGTAGTGGTAAATATGCCAGCGTTGATTATTGGGTAAGTCAAAAATTCTCTAACTAATCTTTCATTAAAGACAAACATAAAAAAACCTGCAGTAGCAGGTTTTTTTATGTTTATTTAATTAATAAATTTATTTATGTTTTTTTGCCGCAATCCGTAACCGTAATGCATTAAGTTTAATAAACCCATCTGCATCTTTTTGATTATAAGCACCTCCATCATCTTCAAAACTTGCAATATTTTCATCAAATAAAGAGTCTTTTTCAGATTTTCGGCCAGCAACAGAAACATTACCTTTATACAATTTAATACGTACCGTACCATTAACTGTTTTTTGCGTGTTATCGATCAAGGCTTGTAATGCTTCACGTTCTGGTGACCACCAGTAACCATTATAAATTATCTTGGCATAACGTGGCATCATCTCATCTTTCAAATGCATCGCTTCACGATCCAATGTTAATGATTCAATTCCACGATGTGCTTTTAGCATGATGGTTCCTGCAGGTGTTTCATAACAACCGCGTGATTTCATACCCACATAACGGTTTTCAACAATATCATCTCGACCAATACCGTTCTCACCACCCACTTTATTTAGATATTCCATCACTGTTGCAGGTGACATTTTTTCGCCATTGATCGCAACAATGTCGCCCTTCGCATATTCAATTTCTAAATACGTTGCTTTATCGGGAGCCGCTTCAGGTGACACAGTCCAACGCCACATATCATCTTCAGGCTCATTCCATGGATCTTCCAAAATATCCCCTTCATATGAAATGTGCAGTAAATTTGCATCCATTGAATAAGGAGATTTTTTACCCTGCTTGGCATAATCAACTTCAATACCATGCTCTTCAGCGTATGCCATCAAAGATTCACGTGAACTCAAGTCCCATTCACGCCAGGGTGCTATCACCTGAACATCAGGCATTAATGCATAAGCACCCAATTCAAAACGAATTTGATCATTACCCTTACCCGTTGCACCGTGAGAAATAGCATCGGCACCCACTTCCTGAGCTATCTCAACCAAACGCTTGGCAATTAATGGGCGAGCAATTGAGGTTCCGAGCAAGTATTCACCTTCATAAATAGTATTGGCACGAAACATTGGAAAAACATAATCACGAGCAAAATCTTCCCGTAAATCTTCAATATAAATTTCTTTCACGCCCATTGCTTTCGCTTTCGCACGAGCAGGCTCGACTTCTTCACCCTGACCAATATCAGCCGTAAAAGTCACCACTTCGCAGCCGTAAGTATCTTCCAGCCATTTCAGAATAATTGATGTATCTAAGCCACCAGAATAGGCCAATACTACTTTTTTTATGTCACTCATTAGCAAACTCCACAAATTCGGCAATGCCGAACAAGTTTAAAATTAATCAATAGAAAATTAGGAGCGAATTATACCCGAATAACAAATGAAATTTTCAGTTTTGAGAAGAACATTTAGCCACAAAGGAAAAGGTGACACCGGAGGTTGAAATGCTAGTAAGTAGCCAGGATGAAATAAAATGGAATCCGGGAAAATAATGCCAACTTAAATATCTCGGATTTTGTTGCACTGCATCCGGGCTACTTCGTATTTTTATTTAACCAATCTTATCTCAATCCGACGATTTTTTGCTCTGCCAGATTGCGTTCGATTATTATATTTTGGTTTTTTCTCACCTCTTGCAACAATAATGAAACGCTTCGAATTAACACCTTTTTTAACAAGGTAATTTTTCACCATATTTGCACGTTTTTTGGAAATAGCAAGATTTTTCCCACGAACACCACGGCTATCAGTATGAGAATTTATTTTGATATATTGATAATCCGTATCCAACAAAACATATTCGGCCAGCTTATTTAATTTAGCCTTTTCTTTGAAGTTTAAGCGCATGCTTTTTTTCGTGAAATAAAAGGTAGAAAAACGAACATCCACATAACCATAATCAATTAAATTTGCACCACATTGCTGAAAATCACGCCAAGCAGGCTCAAAACGGAGAGGTAAAACCTTGGCCGTAACGATATCTTGTCCATCAGCCAGATCAGCATGCGTCCAAACCGCCTCCATGCCATCTCGTAACTCCAGTGCCATACGATATGCCCAGTCTTCAGGTAGAACAATGGCATCATTTTGTGTAGTCAGAGGAACACGACCTAACAGTTTACGATTGGCATAACGTTTCCAAATAGGGGGCTTAACAAAAACCAGAGCCTGACCAGCTTTTCTTGGCTTGTAGTCAGATGAGACACGAAATTCCATAGACTGTAAGGCACGCTGGCGAAATGTTGCCTTACCGTAGCCCGGAATAACCTGGCTCAAACGGCATTCCAGACGAGTACCACTGCTGCGCCATTTTGCCTTATCAATCGTCGCCCCATAAAATTGAGTTCCTGCCCAGACAGGTGATAACAACATGATAAAACCCACAGTAATTATGCTTAAAATGCTCTTTTTCAATATCATAGTTGTGCCTACTCACATAAAATCACTTCATAAATCCTTATACTCACTTAGCGTCTACAATGAAAAAAAGTTTAATTAAAGTCTTAACAAAAAGACTGTTTCGAGAACAGAGACAATTTCAAATGATGCAAAGTAAGTTATATTTATGGGATGTTGAAACATTTTCTTATAAAAGCAGCATCCAAAATTTCTGACTTCATCAGTCATATTTGGCATAACTTCTATTTTCACTGGCAACTAAAAGATAAAACTCCATATATTGTACTTGGTGCATTTCTTGTTGTTATTACATCTATTCCTACATAATGACCTTCTCATATGACTGAAAACAGACGCTCTCATCGTATTTATTTTGATACTCTAGTTGAATTTACAACTGCTGAGTGCCAGCACGTATGCGAGCTTATTGATATATCGATTAACGGTGCATTAATTGCTGCCTGCTCAGGCGCAACTCCTAAAGCAGGTACTCCCTGTCAACTTACAATCAGCCTTAATGAATCCAATGAAATCCAAATCATCATGAAAGGCATTGTTGCTCACAAAATAGAAAATCATG
>CAZSCK010000024.1:0-35427 GCA_964605385.1 uncultured Thioalkalispiraceae bacterium | reverse complement strand
TGTATTTATATATTAAATTAATCATAATCCTGTTCCTGAAACAAATATATTTCTATATGATATATTCAACGTTGCAACTCATTATCTTTTATTTTTTGTTATTTCAATAGCTAACTCAACATCATTTAATTTATTTCTTATTAAGCTAATTGATTCTGATAAAGTTCTGTCAAATTCAGCAAGCCATGCACATGAATCACAATAACAGGTTCCATCTTCGTCTATATTATGAATCGTTGTACGCTCAATATAATCTTTAGCAATTTTTATATCCTTAATCAAGGTAATTAAATCACTATTCATCATGCTTTCACTTGATTTATTATTTATGCATTCACATTCTTTTTTAAGTTCACAATGTTGGCATTCCCTGATTAAAGAACAATAAACACCATCATTTACGCAATTTCGTTTCCCTATATCTGTTAAAAACATCAAATGCGCATAGCCCTGCAAAACGACAAATCGTTCTTTCAATCTATCTTGATGTTGATTATTTTTCGATAGCATTTTCTTTCCTCATTTCTTTATCAATTTTTCAATTCCGATTTGTTGCAACAACTCATTTTTTTCAATGGGTTTACTCAAACAAGCAATTGCCCCAAGCGATAAAATCTTTTCAACATTTGCAGGTGATGGAAAACCTGTCATTGCTATAACGCGAATATCTTCTGTCAAAGGTGATTTTTTAATTTGTTCGCAAACACCAAAACCATCTAAACCAGGCATCATTAAATCAAGCAAAATCACATTGGGTTTAAGCTCATTAACTTTAAATCCCGCATCAAATCCGTTATTTGCCACCTCAACGTCAACAAAATCAGAATATTTTTTTAATAATTTAGAGAGATAACTTAATATTTGAACATCATCATCCACTACCAAAACCAATAGTTTCTTGTTGCCTGTTTCAGAATGCTTCAAATCCCGTTCTGCTGCAAAACGGCTCACTTCATCCGGTAAAAATCGACGATGTCCCCCTGGTGTTATTAACGCCTTAATTTCTCCCTTTTCCGCCCATATCCTTAGAGTTGCTGGTGAAACCATTAATATCTTGGCAACCTGACCTGGTGTTAAATATGTTTCGACTTTCTTTTCCATGTCTTCCTCACAGTTATAAAAATTATTATCAAGCCTTTCAGAAGTAACATTAGCTGAATATAGCGATTTTTGCGAATTAAACGGGGCTTATAATCACTAAATTCACTAGAATTAACAAAAATTAAACGAATTTTGCGATTTAATACTGTTTGAAGATATGAATGACTATCGTTTATAACTAGCGAAATCATAAATTCTGTATCAAATAATCTAAATTATGCACTTTCGATTTTTCTTACTTTCATTTCTACATGGTTCAGCTTCCATTCAGCTTCACCTGTCTATAGTTCTTACAACAGCTCAGAAAGCTGAAAAAACAAAAGGAAAACCACCATGAATATTAAAACCACTATTAGCATTATTGCTGTCGTTGTAAGCAGTATTTCTTTGGCTGAAGCAGGCCAAAATCGCCATGAACGTGATAACGATCGTCACTATGAAAAACCACGTCATGAACAGCAATACCGCGAGCATCATCGCCGCCCACACTGGAAACGTGCTCGTCATGCTCGACATCACTACCGTGAACAGCGTCATTATCGTAGTCGTCATCACTATTATGAACGCTCACATAGAAACCATTCGCAGCGGAAGCGTGACCATGGTTACCGCCCCAGCATATATCGTTCACCACGTGTTTATTCGTCTCACAGTATCGTTGTAAGTGGACGCAGTCATTCAAACAACGTCTTGCCTGTTATCGCGGGTGGTTTAATTGGTTCGTCAATTGCAAACAACGCCAGTCATGGCGATCCAGTGGCAACCTTTGGTGGCGCAATTTTTGGTGCATTAGTTGGAAATGCTTTATCCCGCCACTAAAAATGCAATAAATCTGGTTAAACATGAATGGCTTGGTTATCCTTAAAGTATGGGTCAGGAATAAATCCTGACTCAAACTTAAATCACCCATCTCAAGCTGGAAAAAGCACATGAAATATTCAATATTGCCTACAACAATTTTCATTCTAACTTCGCTGTTTAGTACGGTTGTTAGTCAGGCCTCGCCGCTTCTTTCTTCTGGCTATATTCAATACGCTCAAAATAATAACCAGAATTTAAACAGAGCAGTAAAATCTATTAGGAAAAAAACAGGCGGTCGTATTCTTTCTGCAAAAACAGTGACAAAAAATGGGAAAAAAATTTATAAAATAAAAGTTTTATTACCTTCTAATAAAATACAAACATTCAGAATCACAGCGCAGTAACAACTACTATGCGTTTATTAATCGTTGAAGACGAACCCAATTTAAGAAAACAACTGCAACAGTATTTGCAGCAACAAGGATATGCGGTTGATGTTACGGAAGATGGTGAAGCAGGTTTTTTTATGGGGCGTGAATACCCCTTTGATCTGGCGATTGTAGATTTAGGCCTGCCTAAATTATCAGGCATTGAAGTTATTCAAAAATGGCGCGAAATTAAAAAAACATTTCCAGTGCTTATTTTAACGGCAAGGGGAAAGTGGCAGGACAAGGTAGAAGGACTTGAAGCCGGCGCAGATGATTACCTGGTAAAGCCTTTTCATAATGAAGAGTTATTAGCACGAACACGCGCATTATTACGGCGCTCTGTCGGTGTTAGCCAACCCATTGTTCAATTCGAATCTATCAATATTAATACCTCACATCAATCTGTTGAAGTTAATGGAACAGAGCTTGAATTAACCGCTTATGAATATAAAGTCATTGAATATCTAATAATGAACTCAGACAAAGTTATTTCAAAAACCGAACTCACCGAACATATATATGATCAGGACTTTGATCGTGATAGTAATGTTATTGAAGTTTTCGTTGGCCGTTTAAGAAAAAAACTTGATCCGGGTGGAAAATTAAAACCGATAGAGACATTACGTGGCCGAGGTTACCGCTGGAATTTAGCCCCAACTAATTCCCAAAAGGAATCGGACACTAAATGACTGCATCCATTCATTCACGTATCATCTTTTCGGCTCTGGTAATTTTAATTTTATTTATGAGCTTAACCGGTTTAATTTTAGATAAAGCATTTAGAAACAATCTTGAGAAGGCTCAACATGAAAATTTACGGACACAAGTTTATGCCTTGTTAGCAGCCGCTGAACTTAGTGAGGATGATGAAAAAAATCCTGTGTTACAACTTCCCGCTGATTTGACCGAACCGCGCTTAAATATTTACGAGTCTGAACTATATGCCAGAATTTTAACTGTTGCTGATAAAATAGTCTGGCAATCTAAATCGTTAGCCAATACTACCCTACCCTTTCCTGCAAAAATAAAAATGGGTGAGTTTTCTTTTTCCAGAAAGACTCTGGAGAGCAAAACTTATGCTTTAATAAATTTCACCACAATATGGATAACAAGCAAAGGCGAACATGCATATGTTTTTCAGGTTGCAGAAAATATAAATGTATTAAATGCACAAATAGAAGATTTTAGGAAAAGATTATGGTTTTGGTTGGTTGGCGTTAGTTTTATTTTGATTATTGTCCAAATACTAATTTTACGCTGGGGCTTAAAACCTTTACGTTATGTTGCAGAAGATTTGCTGGAAATAGAAAATGGCAAGAAAAAAAGACTAACAGGAATATATCCAAAAGAAATAAACCCTCTTACTCAAAATCTGAATCAGTTACTTAATTCATCGCAACAACAATTATCCCGCTATCGTGATGCACTAGGAAATATGGCACATAGTCTTAAAACACCTATTGCAGTATTACAAGGCATTATTAACAATGAAAATATAAAAGAAAAAAACACAGCTCTGGAACAACTAAAGACCATTAATACAATTGTAGAATACCAGCTTCAACGTGCAGCAACAGTTGGGCGCTCACAACTTACCGAAGCTCTGGCATTAAAACCAATTGCGCAAAAAGTAATATCCACACTAGACAAAGTGTACAAAGATAAAAAGGTTGAAACTCAACTAACTATCTCCAGCACATTAAATATTAAAGTGGATGAAGGTGATCTATTTGAAATTTTAGGAAATCTGATTGAAAATGCCTTTAAATGGTGTAATAAAAAGGTGTGTGTAAGTGCGAAAGAGTTATTAAATAAAACTCAGGTTATTATTGAAGATGATGGCGCGGGAATCAATAAAGAACAGCGAGATATTATTATCTTGCGAGGTCAACGGGCAGACCAAAATACACCCGGACATGGTTTGGGTCTTGCTATGGTTAATGAAATGTTGCTGCTATACAAAGGTTCAATGGAAATAACAGAAAGCTCACTAGGTGGCGCTAAAATAATTATTATCTTCTGATAATCAAGGTTTACTTAAAGCTCTCTTTACAGCAATAAGAAAATTTGCAACATCAATTGGCTTGGTAAGATAATCATCAAAACCTGCATCCATTCCACTTTGAATGTCTTTTAACAGAGCATTTGCACTTATAGCAATAACAGGTATATTTTTTGTTGTATTGTCATTTTTTAATTCTTTTAAAACTTCAAGTCCACTCATTCCTGGCAAATTAATATCCAGTAGAATTAAATCCGGAGCTTTAGTAAAAGCCAGCTCTAAACCCAAACAACCTTCATGGGCACTTATCATATTAACATTATCCTGAGAAGATAATATTTGCTCAATTAAACGTAAATTTGCAGGATTATCTTCAACACACAGCACCGTATATTCTTTATTTATATTTTCCTCTGTAACAATGTTTTTATCTATGTGCTCATTTAAATTTAATGCTGGGGGAGTAACCACAGAAAACTCAACCCAAAAAGTTGAACCTTCGTTAACTTTACTTTCTACACCAATATTACCGCCCATTAACCCAACTAAATTTTTAGTAATAACCAGGCCAATACCTGAACCTTCAATATTACTATTTTCTTCATTTAGGCGGTTAAAAGATTTAAATAAATCTTTTAACCCTTCTTTTGGTATTCCTTTTCCGGTATCAATCACATTAATACGCACAATATCATTATCAATATTACAGGAAACTGTGATTCGTCCAGCCTCTATATTATATTTAACAGCATTACTTAGTAAATTAAGAAATATTTGTTTCAAACGAGTTCGATCAACATCTATAAAAACTTCATATGAAGATAATTCATCAAGAGAAAGAGTCTTTCCATTAAAGCAATAAGAAACATTTATCTTTCGTTTTCCCATTAGAGAACTCATTAAAGAAAGACATTCAATAATGACTTCAAAACAATCTACCTTTTCAATAGATAAATCTACTTTGCCTGATTCAATTTTAGCTAAATCAAGAATTTTATTAATCAACTCTAATAGATGTTTACTTGCATTTATTATTTCACCAACATTATCTTTTTGAACATCATCAAGATTATTACTATTATTTAATAAAAGGAGTTGTGCAAATCCACAAATAGCATTCATTGGTGTTCTTAGCTCGTGACTCATACTTGAAAGAAATATAGATTTTGCTTTGTTTGCATCATCAGCTATTTTTTTAGCATCAGCTAATTCTTTTTCTACTATTTTTCTTTCACTAGACTCAACATTAAGTGTTATCAGGTCAGCTAAACCCAAAATAAAATTTTTCTCATCTGCACACCAGTTTCTAGTGCCTCCAACATGTTCGCAACAGATAACACCAACAACCAGCCCTCTCTTTCGTATAGGAATATCTAACATAGCAGTAATACCCAGGGGGCTAAGGTAGTCCTCTGAAAATTCATAGGTTGCAGGATGAGTGTATGCATCGAAAGCAGAAATAATTGCATTATTTTCAAGTGCAGAAAAATATTCTGGATAATCATCTTTCTTCATCTCAAAACCTGAGCTCCATGCATCTTCTTTTATATCAAATAATTTTCTGCATATGATTACTTTATTATTTTCATCAAACATCCAGATACTAACTCTGGCAACATTTAATGTCTCAACAGCACGTTGCGTTACTATGCTAAAAAAGGCCTCTTCCTCAAGTAAGATATAATCAGTAATTGTTGATAATATATTTAGTGTTTCTTGCTGATCTACTAACCGTCTTTCTGATTCTTTAGCACCTACTTCAGACTGTTTGACTTTCGTTATTTCAGTACGCACAGAAACATATTTATACGGCAAACCATTTTCATCCATAAAAGGGACTATTGTTGACTCTACCCAGTACTCCCTTCCATTTTTTGCTATATTACAAATCTGTCCACTCCATATTTTACCGCTTGAAATAGTCATCCACATATCTTCATAAAAGGAGGCAGGATGTTTACCCGATTTTAATATTCTATGATTGCTCCCTATCAATTCTTCTTCACTATAGCCACTTATGTTTGCAAAATGTTCATTTGCAAAAGTCATAGTCCCTGCCGTATCCGTCATACTTATAATTGCATGTTTATCCAATGCAATTAAGCGGTATTCACTCTCACGTAAAGCATCTCTATATTTTTCATTTAAACTATTAATACGTCTTGAACGTTTAACTCGTGCGGTTACTGCCTGAATAAAATAATCAGCACCAACAGGTTTCATTAAAAAATCATCTCCACCCAGATCCAGCGCAGTAAGTTGAGTTGCAACATCCAGCTCTGAAGACAAAAATACAATAGGAACATATGCGAGCTCATCATTCTGACGAATCACTCTGGCCAAATCAAAACCGGAACATTCAGGCATATAGAGATCAAGCACGATAAGTTCAGGTTTAAAGGATTCAATCGATTGATAAGCTTCAAGTGGATTTGTAAAAGATAAAACCTCCATTCCTTCGTCTTGCAAGTTTGTACTGTAATAATCCAGAATATCCTGCTCATCATCAATCAATAACACACGATAAGGTTTATATTTTACACGAAGGGTTAATTTATCCAGAGTCGATAACAATTCATGTTTAACCAGTGGTTTAGTAATATAACGTCTTGCACCAGCCTGTGCCGCAGCTAGCCTGGCTTGAATATCAACATGTATAGAAATAAAAATAACAGGAGGAAATTTTTTATCTTGCTCAGATAAATATTGAATTGTTTCTGCGCCTGCAATATGTCCTTCACTAAAAGCCATATCCATAATAATTGCAGACGCTCTTTCATTTTCACTATATTCTTCTTCAAATTCTTTAATTTTTCGGTAATAAAAAATCTTATAGCCTGCTTGTTCAAGATATTTAATGAGTGGATTAGCAACTTCTACGTCGTCCTCAACCAAATATACATTTGATTGCCAGTTTGGTTCTATTTCATATTTTTCTGGTTTTTTTTCAGGAACAAATGGAATGGATGAAGGCTGCCATTTATCAGAAACATCACGTAACTGGGTAATTAAATAATCAATTTCTTCAATAGCAGCATTATCTAACTTTAATTCACTATTCAATAATAATTTAACCTGACTTTCCAGCTTTCTCGCTTTGTTACTTACTATCGAAGCACCAAATGTCCCCGCTGCACCAACCAGACTGTGTAATTTCAAATGTAAATCTGTAAAAACAGGTGCTTTTTTATCACACAAATCCAGCCAACATGACTCAATATCTGAAATTCTTTCTGGCAGCTTTTTTTTGAACTTCTGTTGCAGCTGCAACAGTTTTTCAAGAGGATTAATTTGAGTAGAATCTGGCATTATTAGTAGGTAATATGCTTAGCATTTCCATATTTATAGAAGGTTGTATAACCTTTTATATCGGCAACCAGTATTTAAGCTTTAGAGGATAATTTTTAAAATAACCAGGATAGTTATCTATAACGTGGATAAGCAAGGGTTTTCCCTAATGATTTCACTCATATAGGATGAAGTTTATGTATTTTTCTTCTGCTATAAAAATAGCTCTGTAAGAAGCGCAACTAATTTATATACCCACAATTTTTCAGGCAACAGGATAATTTAATAACTTTAAAACCACCCCCCAGGAAAAGGGTGGTTCAAAAGAAAAGCCGGTTCTAATTAATCGACTACTTTAATTTTACTGCCCTACCGCTGCACTTGGATCTACTTCATACATTGCGGGTAATGAATGCGCGATACCTTTATGACAATCAATACAGGTTTTGCCTTTTTCTAAACCTTTGGAATGTTGATTCATAGAGCGACGACCCTGCTCAGCATAATCCATCGACTTATAATCATGGCAATTACGACACTCTCTGGAATCTGTTTCTTTCATCGCCTTCCAAACATTTCGTGCCAGCTGTAAACGTTTTTTCTCAAATTTTTCAGGTGTATCAATCGTCCCTAAAGCTTTATGCCAGAGCTCATTGGTTGCTTTAATTTTCCTGACAACTTTATATACCCACTCTTTTGGAACATGACAATCAGGACATGTTGCACGTACACCTGTTCTGTTTGAATAATGGATAGAATCTTTATATTCTTCATATACATTGTCGCGCATTTCATGACATGAAATACAAAACTCTTCATTATTTGTCATTTCCATCGCGGTGTTAAAGCCACCCCAAAATATAATTCCGGTAATAAAACCTACAACTAACAAAGTACCCAGCGAATATTTTGCGGTTGGTTTTTTAAGGAATTCCCAGATTACCTGGAGTCCATCTTTTGCTTTTGTATACACACTCATTGTCCAATCCTTCTTTAAATACTATTTATTAATCTATTAATGACGTTTTATTGTCTGTAATGGATTGAATGTATTTTCCACTAACGGTGGTGCATTCACTTGAGGAACATGGCACTGAGTACAAAAATAACGACGCGGTGCAATATTCGCCAACACATTATTTTCTCTGTCACTAAAATGTGATTGACTAATTTTAGTTGCTCCAGCATCTTTATAATTTGCCCAACTATGACAAGTTAAACATTTATTGAATTTTATATTAATTCTGTAGCCTTTAATCTTATGAGGAACCAACGGTGGTTGTTGTATATAATCACGTGTAATAGGTTCACGATCATCTTGCCATTTCATTATATGCGGTGCCTTGGCAGGCTCATCCATAGGATTTGTTCCACGTAATGATTCAACTTGTTCTGCCCAAGCCTGGTTAGCTAATAAACCAAAACCCAACATTATTACAATACTCATTGCAGTTGACCGTTTCATGGTGCAACCTCCTCTTTTTTAGATACATTCAATAACGTGTCATTATTAAAACGATTTGAAAACTTAAAAACATCTTTGGCGCATACATCAATACAGCGACCACAGTTGGTACAATTCATGTCCATAATAACGGGACCTATTCCTTTATCCGCGCCTTTTAATGCCGGCTTAATAACTTGTTTCTCAGGACAGACCATGAAACAGTCCATACAATCATCACAGTCTTCTCTATTGGGTGCACTAACCCGAACAAAACTTATGCGTCCTAACAAACTATAAAATGCACCTACCGGACAAAGATGACCACACCACCCCTGTCGACTTAATAAAAGATCAAATATAAAGATGGCTAAAATAACTAATCCTGCATAACCAAAGCCAAAAATAATTGATCGATGCAATATTGAAACAGGGTTAATAAATTCCCATGCGATGGTGCCTGTTACCAGTGCTACTATTAATGTCATTAGCAACATCCAGTAACGTAAATCACGTGAGAACCTTGCTCCACCTTTAATATTAAACTTTCTTCGTAATCCATCAGCTGCATCGGTAACAACATTGACCGGGCATACCCATGAACAAAAAACTCGACCGCCAACGAAAAAATAAAATACCGTTACAATCACTGCGCCGATTAATGCCTGACTTATAATTTCATGTCCGGCAAAAAATGATTGTAATAAAACATATGGATCGGTTAATGGTAAAATATCAAACGTTAAACTTGACATTAAATTACCCTTTGCAATCCAGTAACCTTCTCCTAATAACGGTCCTGTTAAAAATATCGCTATGACCAAAAGCTGGCTGGTACGTCGAAGTAATAGCCACTTGTTTGCACGCCACCATCCTTTTACTAACACTGCTTCTTTACCTACCTTTTCAGGTAAGTTTGCCGCCATTAGTCTGTATCCTTCATTAAGCCTTCACCTTCATGTTCGTATTTCAAACCTTCCGGTAAATTATATTTATGTTCTTTATCTGGCGTCACTAAACTTTTGCCCGCCCTTTCCTTTTCTTCCCAACCGAGGCGGTAATGATGACCTAACTCACCTTTCGCCAGCTTCAGCGGTAATACTTTAATAGCGGCTTCTTCTAATACACAACCCCGCTCACATTTACCACAGCCGGTGCATTTATCCGAATGTACTACTGGTATAAATATTGTATGTTTGCCACTACGTTCATTATGTCTGGGCTCCAATGTAATCGCTTCATTTATTAAAGGGCAAATATGGTGACAAACATCACAACGTAACCCCAGGTAATTCAAACATGTTTCCTGATCCACTATAACGGCAAGTCCCATACGGGCATCATCGATATTAGTGAGCTCTTTGTCTAATGCCCCGGTCGGACAAGCCACAACACACGGTATATCTTCACACATTTCACAAGGAATTTTCCGTGCTTCAAAATAGGGGGTACCCAATGCAACAGGTTCAGCCAGTTCTGAAAGTTTTAAAATGTCATAAGGACAATCACGAACACATAACCCACAGCGAATACAGGCGGCTAAAAAATCACCTTCACTTTCAACACCCGGTGGTCGCAGCGCATATACCGGTAAAGATTTAGCCTCTTTTATGTATAAGCCTAAGCCAACACCCAATAAAGCCACACCGCTTGCCGTTCTTGCGGTTTCGACGATAAATCGTCGGCGACTTAACTGGTGTTCGAACACGTTACATTTCCTTTATTACGCTTTTAATACCTTAACAGCACACTTCTTATAATCTGTTTCTTTTGATAATGGATCCGTTGCATCAAGAATTAACTTATTAACCAAACGTCCGGCATCAAACCAGGGTACAAAAATCAAACCCTCTGGTGGACGGTTACGACCACGTGTTTCTACCTTCAAGGTAATATCACCACGGCGACTCGCAACTTTTGCAGTCATACCACGACGCAAACCACGTTTTTTCGCATCATTCGGATGCATAAACATAACTGCATCAGGGAATGCGCGATATAACTCAGGAACACGACGAGTCATTGAACCTGAATGCCAGTGCTCAAGTACGCGACCGGTTGACATCCACAAATCATATTCTTTATCCGGACTTTCAGCTGGTGGCTCATAAGGTGCAAAAATGATATTGGCTTTACCATCTTTTTTACCGTAGAACTTAACGCCCTCACCTTTTTTAACAAAAGGATCAAAACCTTCACGATAACGCCATAAGGTTTCTTTACCGTTCACTACCGGCCAACGCAAACCTCGTGAATTATGATAAGCATCGAATGATGCTAAGTCATGACCTATCTTCGGACCTTCAATACCAAAACGGCGATACTCTTCAAACAAACCTTTTTGTAAATAGAAACCAAAATCATCCATTTCATCATTGTCGTATTTATTACCACGACTATCTGTTACTTGCTCTTTTGGATATTTATTTACCTGACCATTTTTGAATAAAACGTCATATAACGTTTTGCCTTTCACGCCAGGTTGTTTAGCTATTAAATCTGCCGGCCATACTTCTTCAACTTTAAAGCGTTTTGAAAACTCTACTAACTGCCATAAATCAGACTTTGCTTCACCTGGCGCTTTAACTTGTTGACGCCAGAATTGAGTACGGCGTTCTGCATTACCATAAGCACCTTCTTTTTCTATCCACATTGCCGTTGGTAAAATCAAATCACCCGCTAATGCAGTCACCGTTGGATACGGATCAGAAACAACAATAAAGTTTTCAGGGTTACGATAACCAGGATAGGTTTCATCATTAAAGTTTGCCGCTGCCTGAACATTGTTATTACACATTACCCAGTAAGCATTCAACTTGCCGTCTTTTAATTTACGGTTTTGTAGTACAGCATGATAACCCGGCTTAGGTGGAATAGTACCTTCAGGTAAATTCCAGATTTTCTCAGAAAAATCACGATGCGCTTTTTTCTTAACCACTAAATCAGCAGGTAGTCTGTGTGAGAAAGTACCTACTTCACGCGCGGTACCACAAGCAGAAGGCTGACCTGTTAATGAGAATGGACTATTACCCGGCTCAGAAATTTTACCCATCAATAAATGTATGTTGTAAACCAGACCATTCACCCAAACACCACGAGTATGCTGATTGAAACCCATAGTCCAGAAAGAAGTTACTTTCTTTTTAGGATCGGCATAAAGTTTTGCCAGCTTAAGTAGATTTGCTTTAGGTACACCACTTAATTTAGAAGTATATTCAAGCGTGTATTTAGCAACTGATTTAGCGTACTCATCAAATTTAATTTTTGTTAACTTACCACCTTTACCTTTTTTCGCTTTTTCTAAAGGATGTTCAGGGCGTAAGCCATAACCAATGTCCGTAACTGTTTTGGTAAAGTTAACATTGTCACCAATAAATTTTTTGTCATACGATTTTGTTTCAATGATGTAATGTGCAATGTAGTTGGCAATCGCTAAATCGGTTTGTGGTGTAAACACCATGCCATTATCAGCTAAATCAAAACAACGATGCTTAAAGGTTGATAACACATGTACCGAAGAACCTTTTTTGGTTAAACGTGTATCACTCAAACGTGACCAGAGAATAGGATGCATCTCCGCCATGTTTGCCCCCCATAATACAAAGGCATCAGCATGTTCTAAATCATCGTAGCAACCCATTGGTTCATCCGCACCAAAGGCACGCATGAAAGCACCTACTGCAGATGCCATACAGTGACGGGCATTAGGATCTAAATTATTAGTTCGGAAGCCAGCTTTAAATAATTTTGATGCAGCATAACCTTCCCAAATAGTCCACTGACCAGAGCCAAACATACCCACTGACTTTGGACCTTTTTTCTTTAAGGCTTCTTTCCATTTAACCGCCATGATATCAAAGGCCTGATCCCAACTGATTTCAGTAAAATCACCTTCTTTATCATATTTACCATTGGTCATACGCAGTAATGGTTTGGTTAAACGATCCTTACCGTACATAATTTTGGAAAGGAAATAACCTTTAATACAATTTAAACCACGGTTAACAGGTGCATCTGGATCGCCTTGTGTTGCCACAACACGTCCATCTTTTGTGCCAACTAAAACACTACAACCCGTACCGCAAAAACGGCATGCTGCTTTGTCCCAGCGAATTTTATTCGAGCCACTTTTGGCAACCGCAGTACTAATACCTGGAATTGTGATTCCCGCGGCTGCAGCTGTGGCTGCAATTGCATTTGTTTTTATAAAATTCCGACGGTTAAGCTTCATTATGATGCCTCCTGTGAAGGTTGTTCATTACAAGTGTTTACTGTGCAAGCTGGAGTTACTTCGGCGAGAATTTTTTCTATGTCGATTTTCTCATTATCGTCACTCTCGTGATAAACCATTGCCACAGACATAACACCCTTTAAATGTTGGAAAGCCATAACCTGATCGGCTAAAGCATTGAGCTTTTCATTTTCTACCGTTACCACTAATTTACCATCGGTCGCGGCATGAACTTCAACGCCCTCGATAGCATTTAATTCATCACTCAGAGCATCCATTCGCTTTGGCTGGACATGGACTAAAACACCACTAATATTCATGTATTACTCTCCATTTTCCTGATGTTCAAATTCGTTAATATAATTAAAACTAATTGCGTTGGTTGGGCAGGGTTTCGCACATGCGCCACAACCCGTACATAATTCAATAGCTAAAACCGGTTGCGCAACACTCCCCACTTTTGGGGTAAAACTAATGGCTTCTGTCTCACATTGTTCTTTACACACAACGCAGACAACTTTTTTGTTTGCAAAACAGTCTTCTGTAATTTTTGCCTTTAAAGACCAAGGTTTTTCATCAAAAGAATAAAATAAATCTTCAGGACAACTTTCAACACAATCTGTACAAAAAGTACACTCACCTTTATTGAAACTAATTTCTGGAAAACCACCATCCCCTTTTATGAGGATTTTTTCCGGGCAGGCCGTCATACAATCGTAGCAACGTGAGCATTTATCAGTAAATTCGAGCTCATTTCGTACCCAAGGCATACGAATAGCTTGCTGAGAGCTATTAAATTTGGCCTTTAACAAAGCTCTTCGTGTCAGATTACTCACATCTGCCCCAGCTAATTATCTAAAATCCACAATAAGATTAGTCCAACTTGAAGGATTAACATTGACCTATATCAACAATAGGTTAAATACTAATGCTTATTCTATCTTACTGTTTTACTTGGTTATTATTCGATTGCTATATTTATTTTTTGTAGAATATAGCCTGTTGATCGAGATTTAAGTAGCTCGATATCTGACTTTTAATAATCATTTACAGAATGTTAAAGTGATAAGATTTAACAAGAAAGTACGGAAGTTTGAATAGAACTCAAAATTTATGCCTGGTTCCTCTCTTTCAAAGACTAGTGCAGCTTTTACCGGACAAGCCGACTCGCAGGCACCACACTCAGGACCGGAATAAGGTAAAATATTTTGTATCAATTTCAACAGCAGAAAATTTAGGTATATTAATATGACCATTCGGATCTGCATCATGAAGAACAAGTGCATTAACTTCACATGCCTTTACACATGGCCAGCCTTCATATAAATGATAACTTTTGAATTTATTTATCAAAATAATTATTCCCTAATAGCACTACATTCGCATAATCATGGGCTGCATCAATAACCAAAGGTCAACTAAACTAATTATAAAAATAAAACCCAGTAGCGGCGCAAAGGCTATTGAATTTAAACTCTTTGACTCTGTTATTTGATGAAAACGTTGACGAGCAATACGCAAAGAGAGCCAAAAACCAAAAACCACTAATAAACCCTGTAGTGCAAAAACAATATCATCCGCTACCAAAGGATTCAAATATCGCATATGAAGCTCATGTATCCCCAGAGGTAAAGCATCAGTACCAAGAGGATTAGCTACAACATTCCAGAATCCTGCACTTTCACGAGCAAAATACGTTAAGTTATGAGCAATATGATAAGTAAAGGCTAAAGGTAAAAGACTTAAAGCAAGAGCAGAAAATATACGTTTGTATTCCTCTGTTGTTTTCATTAAGGTTTTTGTAAACTTAACAGTCAATATGAATAAAATAATGGGTAGTAATATAATCACTATCATTCCCACTGAGAAACTCATTAATAACTGTCCTGAATCTCCTATCGTATAAGCTAATTTTTGAATACTGCCTTCCCAAAAAGGCATCATGGTAATACCATGAAAAATAGTTAAACTCACAAGCCCCAATATAAACCATGCTTCATCAACCCGACCTCTTAATGAAGCAGTACGTGAAGTTTTCATAATTTCATCTCCTACTCCGCGTATTCGCCAACTCACATTTTCATATGGACAACTCATGCTGCATGCACCACATGATATGCAATACACGTTTTGAGTTAAGCTACCCATTACTAAATGGGTCGGGCATGGTTCTATATTTGCAAGACCTTTACCGCGGACCTTTTTCTGACTACCGTGAAAACATTCCAGCGTCTTACAATCAGCACATGTTTTTTCATCAATTGGCCCCAGGGCTATCGGTGCAATTGAGCTATATGCTCCAATCGTTCTCCCTATCGCACAAAAATAACGACAAAAAGCTTTTCGCTCATAAACCACCAAAGAAATTGTCGCCAGAACAATCATAAATAATGCAATAACCGCTGTCGCATATGGACTCACAGTTACCCCGACACCAAGCTCTATCCAGGTTAAAGCAACAAACATTAATAGTGCAGGCCAGACAGATCGTAATACTTTTGGCACACGTAAATTTAAACTGCTGCTTTCATTCCCACGCTTCCATAATTTTCGTCTTACTAACCATGTTGCGATCGCATCCCATGGACAGATCGCACACCAGGCTGAACCAACGAAGAAAATACTAATAACAACACCTGACCACCATATAGTCCAGGTTAAAACCGTTGCGATATTTTTTTCTGGAATCGGTGTACCAAATAAACCGGCATAAATAACAAGCAGAAACACAATAGATGAAAACATTCTTAAACTGACCAGAAGCCACGGACGAGTCACCACCAGTTTAATAAGTTTATTAGTGAGCGGATATTTAAAACTTTTACCACTATTGGATGAAAACAGCATATAGCGCACAGAAATTGCGATCATACTGACAAAAACAAAAGCAACCCAGGCAGAGGGTAGACCCGGATGAACCATACCTTCATCATGAATATAAATTAAATTATTAATAACATCTAAAAAACTATCATACATAAATTTATCTCTGATTAACGACTAATCATCACTCTACTTCTCTATCATTATGCCACTACAAATCACTGCCATTAAAAACTTATAAGAAACAGTTTGTAAAAATTCCTGGTTAATCAAAAAACAAGAAAAATCGGCTTTTCCGATCGCATCTGCTTGATGGAAAAAAATACAATTTTGATTATAAACCACTTTACCTGCACTCATTAAAGCTGGCTCTACTTTATCAGGTGCCACCATAGAAAATAAAGTTGATTTTGTTTTTATATTTGAAAAAGGGGTGCCTTAATCCTATGAACAACCAGATAGGGCAAGAATAAGACAATTAACCATTGAGGAATAAACATGATTCAGTTCAATAAATTAAAAACTGAAATGTAAATGATATTATACGTGGTAATTATTATGCTGTATCTCAAACTAATTTATTACAATATTTATCATAACTACTTAGCAAATTTGTATTGCTTAAAATTTAACTTTAAAGTTAGTGGCTTGTTCCTGAAGAATGATTGATTTTATTGAATACGTTATATTTACCGGATGGTTTTTTCATAGGCAGGCGTTTAATTTCTTTAAGTGTATCTGCATCATAAACAATTAATTCTCCATCCATATCCCAAACACTTAACAAAACATGTTTACCGTATCGATCAAACTCAACATGGGCTGCATTTTTTCCTGGTGAGGGTCTTAATGTTTTAACAATTTCTAATGATTCTTTATCTATAACATGTACAGCTTCTTTATTTGGCCCAAAAAAAACATCAGCCCATGCATAACGTGAATTTTCATGACTGCGCATAAAAAACCCGGGACCCAGTGTTTTTATTTTTTTAATCGTTTTCCATGTCGTCATATCTATAATACTAATTTCTGACTTTTTAATATTAGGGCTTGCCATTATCATCTTACCTTTATACTCCCAGCTAATACCTGAAGCCAGATGAGGTAAACCGGTTAGCTCCAGATCTGCAACTTTACGACGAATATTCAAATCGACAACCTGTCCATTTTTATTATTACGTCCAGTGCCCATTATATGAGTGTAAGACTGATCAAACTGAAAATCGTCCAGGTAATCATCAAGTTCGATACGGCGTATAGGAAATGAACTTTTATCCTCAACACCTTCACCCTGTCTATAGTCATGAACCAATCCATTATAAACAGGCTCATGCTTGTTGTTATAAAAAATTTCCCATACTTCGGGAATATCTTTAAGTGCAACAATAAAACTATTTCTTGGTGTTGCGGTATAAACTGCACTAACCCTGGATGACTTCCCTTTCTTATCTTTTACAGGAATAACTTTAATTGGCTTAAGATTCTCTGCATCTAACACAACTAAATTATGCGGCAGATAATTACCAACTAATACTGATTTACCATCACCCGATACCGCTAAATTTCGTGTATTTATACCCGCTTTTATTTCTACTACTGTTTTTAAATTATAAATATCATATTTACTTATCCAGCCATCTCGTGATGCAAAATAAACATAACGTCCATCTGGTGAATATTTAGGCCCACCATGTAATGCAAAACGTGTTTTAAAACGATGAATGGGCTCAAACTTGTCACCGTCTAATAACGTGGCATGATGATCACCTAACTCAACAACAATAAAGAGATTAAGCATGTCTGCTTTAAAAATGGGCTTATCACTAAGGCTCTCTGACTTAAAATGAAGCAGATGAGATTTATTAATTTCATCCATCCCCCACGTTGGTATCTGTGGCAAAGGTGTATAAACATAATCAACTAACGCTTGAATATCTTTGTCCGATATTTTTTTTACAAAGGCTGGCATTTGTGTTGCCGCACGACCTTCAGCAATCACTTTTATAGCTTTATTTTTTCGCAAACGTTTTAAATTATCAGGCAATAGCGCGGGGCCCATTCCGCCAAGACGATTTGCACCATGGCAACTTGCACAATGTTTCTGATACACCGTATCAATACGCTCTACTACTGCATAACCAAGATTAGAAACTAATAATAAAGTACCGGTAACAATTATTTTTATCATTAATTCAAGCTTTCTTTTTTTGTGGTGCGTTTACCCGGGACCAGGGTGTCACCTTTAAACGTTCCTCTGTTCCTTCAACATCAATTTCGATATCAGTTAAATAACAGGCAGGATCTTCTGCCCAAAAATTATTGGTTAGTTGATATGCCCGCACTCGCGTATTACCACCACAAATATCTATATAACTGCATCCACCACAACGTCCTTCTAATGGCCGCGGTTGTGATTTTAATCCATCCATTAATGGATCACTGCGATCTTGCCAAATATCAGCAAAGTTGCGTTCTTTAACATTGCCTAAATTATAATCCCACCAGAATGTATCGGGATGCACGTTACCCAGGTTATCAATATTTGAAATATTAACACCCGATGAATTCCCCCCCCACTGCTTTAACTTGGCTCGCATGTGTTCAAGTTTTTCAGGGAAATATTTTTCAATCCAATATAATAAGTAAACCCCGTCTGCATCATTATTACCAGTTACAAACTCACGCTCACGCCCTTCATTTACATGTTCCCAGGCGGTATCAAATAATAAATCCATGGCATCACGGGTAAGTTGGTGAACAACATCATCTTTACGATTTTTATTGCCGCGGCCGGCATAATTCAAATGAGAAAGATAAAACTTATTGACCTTCTCCTGCTCCATAATATTTAATAATTCAGGAAGTTCGTGCGCATTATCCATGGTTAAGGTAAAACGCATTCCCACTTTTATACCTGCTTCACGACAAAGACGAATACCTTTCATAGATTCATCAAAGGCACCAATCTTGCGACGAAACTTGTCATGTGTTTCCCTTACACCATCAATACTTATACCAACATAGTCGTAACCAATTGCGGCAATAGCTTCTATATTTGATTCATCAATCATGGTGCCATTGGTTGAAAGCCCGACATAAAAACCCATATCCTTTGCCCGCTTCGATATTTCAAATATATCCGGGCGCATTAAAGGTTCACCACCCGATAATATAAGTACCGGCACGTGGAATTCTTTCAGACCATCCATCACCTTGAAGACTTCTTCAGTACTGAGTTCTCCAGGGAAGTCTTTATCTGCTGAAATAGAATAACAATGTTTACAGGTTAAATTACAACGACGGATCAAGTTCCAGATAACAACTGGACCCGGTGGATTACACTTCTCACCCATTGCAGTAGGTGATTTTAATTCACGCATATATTGGCTAATACGAAACATTTTTTATCCTCACCCTGTTGTTTAGTTTTTACTGTTTATTTACCCAGCTTGCTTGTTATACAAACTGGTTACTTCATTCATGCTAACAAGTATTCTTTCACTTGACATGGCAATCAACAAAGGAATAAATCGACCCTTTTTCATGCGAAAGCTACGCTCAAAAATACTCCAATGATTTCTTGTTTTCTCTAATTTTTTATTGATTTTTTTTGTATTCAGCCTCGAAGATGACAATTCATTTAATGCAGCAGTAAACTCATCGCCGGAGTTTTGCATTAATTTATATGATTTATCTGCCTTCACACCCCATGCCGTCAACATGTAATATTTTGCTATACGTTGCGACAACATCCTTTGCCGTCCCGAAAGATTAACTATTTTTCCTAATTTAGAATTCGCACTTTTTTGTAATGTTAATACGACTTGATGAGTAGCATTTAGAAGCGAGTTATCTTTAGCAACTAACTTTTTAACACCTTCTTTTGAAACCTTACCGAGTGCAATGTTTCTAAACGGTGTCCAAAGCGCCTCTACCCTGGCAAGAGTTTTTTTAGTATCTTTATTTTTACTAAAGCGTTTAAGTTCGAAGAGTTGTTTTTCGAATAACTCCACAGATAATAATAATTGTTCCTGGGCTTCTTCAGTTTGCACATCCAGACCAATCATAGCGTAAGCCTTAACAATTCTCTGGCTCAACATTCGTTGACGACCCGCTTTATTAATAGCTGACGCGTATGTTTTTATAACTTCAGCCTGAACTTCAGGTAAAACTAAAGACATTGATATTAATACAACTACAAACCAAATTCGGATATCAAATTTGTGCAACTTGTTAGAACGCATTAGTTTCTCCCAAATACTATTGTTACAGGTTAAAGCGTAACCCTGTTTTCTTTAAAATTTTTGTGCTAAATAAAATATCATGGCCTCTGTCATTTTCGCCAAGTAACTCACCAATGGTTGCCATCAGTTTTCTCGCCTCATCATGATCGTGCCCATGTACCATGGCAAATAAATTATAAGGCCACTCCGGTAAAAATCGTGGTCGATGATAACAGTGACTGACAAAATCAAGCTCACCCACTTTGTAACCCAGCTCACTGATAAGTTCATCAGGCACATCCCAGACCGTCATACCATTTGCTTTATAGCCCAATGCATAGTGATTTGGTACTGCAGCTATACGGCGAATCACACCACTTTGTTTCATCTTACTCAGTCGAGAAATAACTTCACTCGAACTAATATCAAGTTGTTGCCCTATATTTTCATAAGGACGAGAAACAAGCGGTAAACCTGATTGAGTTAAATCAATAATTTTTCGATCAATCTCATCGAGTAAAGCAACTTGCTCAATTTCAACTTGTTCCTGTTGTGCTAATGCATCTTTCATAATTACAAATATTTAAACCGGCAACCGCAGACCAATATAATATTCCTCAAGCTTGGGCATATTAAAAACTTTCATACCGATCTTTTTCTCAATATCACTATTCACTTCATCAATTTTTTCTGGTGAATCGGTCGCCAACACGTACCACATATTATAGTCATGATCGCGTTTATAATTATGAGCAACTTCAGGATAGCTGTTCACAATTTCGGTTACTTTATCAAAATCATCTTCAGGAACACGCACCGCAACCAGACTAAACGCTCCACCAAATTTTTGCGCATCATACATCGGTCCGAATCGAGACAAGATATTTTCATCAAGCAACCTGGAAAGACGATCTAATAACGCTTGCTCTTCAATGCCCAGTTGCTGAGCAACTTCTAAATAAGGTTCTTCAGATAAGGGGAAGCCAGCTTGTAAAAGGTTAATGATTTTTCGATCTAAACTATCCACATATCACCTCTCACTATGGCATTAACGATATATCGCGCCACGTTGTTTAAAGCGACGGGTGCTGAATAATATTTTATGTTCAATTTCATCAAGTTCACAACGTTTAGCTAATAATTGTATATTTGCCAAAACATCATCCCGATCCTTACCATGAATCATGGTAAATAAATTATATGGCCAGTCAGGTAGTCTGCGAGGACGACGATAACATAGGGTAACAAAATCAAACTGCCCCATACATAAACCCAGTTCACTCACCGCTTCATCCGGTATATTCCATACTGTCATGGCATTAGCGTGATACCCCAACTCATGATGACGCACAACAACACCAAAACGTTTAATAACTTTATTTTCGTTTAAATTTTTTATACGTTGAATAACTTCTTTCTCATCAAGGTTCAGCTGCTTTGCTAAATCTGCATATGGTGTTGGAGTAAGAGGTAGTCCTGTCTGAATCAAGGTAATCAATGCTTGATCCTGCTCATCAAGCACCGTTTGTTCAGGCAAAGAAGGAAGACGATATTTAACTTTCATATCCATAATCAAAATCCTAAATCAAACCCCAGGTCAATGTGAAAATCTTCGATCATGGGCAAATACATAACATCATGCCCGCTACGATACTCTATATCATCAAGAACAGCATTTAATGTATGTTCATCACTTGCAGTTAATACAAACCACAAATTATAGTGGTGTTCACGTTGATAATTATGATTTACTTCACTGTATTCATTTACCATCGCGGCAACCGTTTCCAATTCATCCTCAGGTATTGCCATTGCAGCCAGGGTACTTGCACCAATACTATTCGCTCTGAATACTGCCCCCACTCGACTAACATAACCATCGTTCTGAAGTTGCTTCAAGGTTTCAATAACAACCTCTTCACTGGTACCTACTTTATCTGCAATTTTTTTAAACGGTCTTGAGAGTAATGGAAAATCATGTTGAAAATCATTCAATAAATGTTTCTCAATACTATTTAATTGCTGCTTATTTAATTTATTGTCAGTATTTAAATTCATAAAACTACCTACTGAATTACAAGCCTATACGATGCGCGCGGTTAGTAAAGAAAATACCGCTTGGTTTTGCCATTGGTAAGCTCGTTAATGCCTTAAAACTATCTGTATCATAAACAGTCACTTTTCCTGCATCTCGAGCAGAAATCCAGACATGTTCACCTCGTGGAGTGAATTCCATATGTAAAACGGCTTTACCAGGTTTTAATGTTTTTATAATCTTTAAGCTTTCAGCATCTATCACTTGTACAGTGTCATTTCTTGGGTAGGCATAATTTACCCAAACTTGTCGACCATCAGGTCGTGCCATAACAAAAACAGGCTGACCATGTACAGGGATCTTTTTAACTTGTTTCCAGTTACGACGATCCATTACCAAAACTTCATTACGACCAACTGCCGGGAAAAAAGCATAGTCCTCGGTCATTGCCCAACCTTCTAAATGCGGCATTTTATAAACCGGCATTTTTTTATCACCGCGACCATAGTCATTAAGAATACGTTTCACACCTTTTTCAGGATGCCATAAGTCCAGCAAGGCAAGTCCATCTTCACCAAATAATCCTGCAATGTAATAACGTCCATCAGGTGTAATCAAACCATCATAGGGTTGCCGGCCTATGTTTTTGAATCGAGTAATTTTTGCTTTTCCAGTATTAATATCAACAGCACTGAAATCTGCTATCCATATTTCACCCGCATCATAAAGCGAAAATACAAAACGTTGCCCCGGTGCATCAACCAACCCAACCACTTTCGATTGTTGATTGTCTTTACCGTAAGTTGCAGGGATATTTTCAACCAGCTCAAGCGTAGTCGCATTAAAAACTTTTACGCCACCGGGCGTGTAATTTGAAACGGAGACCAGCTTTCCATCTTGTGAAATAGCCCCACCAATACTATTTCCTGACTGAATAACCCGCTTACTAATTTCACCTTTGAGAATATCAACTTTAGTTAAGCCACCATCACGGCCAAAAACATAGGCATATCGGGCATCACGTGAGTAGACAATCGAGGCATGGGATAAGTCCCCCAGGCCATTAACTTGTTTTAATACTACCCGTTGTGTTGAATCAATTATCTTTACACTTCCGGTGGCACGCTCAATAACCACACCTAAATCACCCGTACCCCGTAAAGTATTGCAAGCACTTAATGCTAACGTTGCAACCACAAATAAAAATAATATTTTAAATTTATTCAAGCTTAGTACCTTTGTATAATGTATTAACCATCCAGTTAATTTCCTGCTTTGTTAATATTTTATTCCATGGCGGCATTGGTGTTCCTGGCCGACCATACGCGATTGTTGTTTCAATTAATTCACGAGGTTTACTCTTCAGTACTTCAGGTGTTAATGCCGGGCCAAGTCCACCTTTCATTGTCATGCCATGGCATGAACCACAATCCTGGATGAGTAAATTATTTAATTCAGTAACACGTTGCCTTGATATTTCTTCATCCTGAGCACTAACAGAGCTAAATAATAGAGAACAAAAAACAAATAATAATGTGTTTAAATTAGATGGCATTCAGTCAACCATGTAATGATTTCTCATTATCAGTAAAGTCGCCCTCGATCGCATTTTCCACCTCAAACCAATCTAGTTGGTTAGCAAGTGAAACAACTTTGCCAATAACAAAAATAACCGGGGCTTGCAGCATAGAAGTATCTTCTGCCAGGTTAGCTAACGTTGTTAAAACTCTGTTCTGTCTTGCTGTAGTCCCATTCTGAATAGCCGCTGCAGGTGTGTTTTTATTTAAGCCCGCTTCAATCAATTTATTACTGATTAGTTCTCTGTTTGAGAAGCCCATATAGATAACGGTTGTTTTATTTTCATCTGCAAGCGAAGCCCAGTCTAATTCAAGAGGTTGATCGGCCTGACTATGCCCAGTCACTATTTGCACTCCTTGTGAAAATCCACGGTGTGTTAAAGGAATACCTGCATAAGTTGTACATGCTGATGCAGCTGTTATGCCCGGTACAATTTCAAAATTAATTCCATTTTGTGCTAATAGTAGTGCTTCTTCACTGCCTCTTCCAAAAATAAAAGGATCACCACCTTTTAATCGCACTATGGTGCGCTCAGTTTCTGCGAGTTTTAATAACAATTGATTTATCTCATCTTGTGGCAAGGTGTGATTGCCTGTTTTTTTACCTACATAAATTTTACTCACACCTGCTGGAATCTGTTCCAGAATTCCTTCTGAAACCAGGCGATCATATATGACCACATCGGCATTCTGTATTAAGCGTAATGCTTTTACCGTTAATAAATCAGGATCACCCGGCCCCGTGCCTACCAGATAAACTTTTTTTGACTGACTCATTACATTACCTCAAGACTATAACTTTGAATGGTTATCTGAAAATTGGCAGAGTAATATTTACCAACAATTAAACCCAGTTTAAACCTTAGTCTAGTTCAGTTATGAAAAATATTGCTTCTTTTTCAGCTAAAATGAAATTATTACTTATATACAAATTATGCCTTGATTTAGATCAATCAAATTAAATGAATATTCTGCTAAAAATGACATTAATATATAGTATAAAAGGATTATTCTGTGACAAATCTGAATTTCAGGGATATCATGGGGTATATAAGCAAAAGGAAATTATCAGAATCAAGCCCATGGCCAGATAAATTCCAGACCAGCTCCATAGGGCAAACGATCAGTAAATAATTTTAATTAAAACTGTAAAAAACTTATAAATATAAGAGAACTCATAATGAAGCTAAATGCATGCCGAAATAAACGAATGTGTATGTTTGGTCTATCAGTGCTTATTATGTCCCTGATAATCGCGGCGATTTTAGGACTCTTAGCTGGAGCAAACAGTCCCTTAACCTGGGTTCTCATTGCTGTTTTGCTGATAATTCCCTATGCGCACAAAAGATTATCAGCCAAACAATATGTTGAATGGAAAAACGAGTATAGCGTTGGCATAGACTCTATCGATCAGCAACACAAAAAGCTTCTAAACCTGATTAATCAATTACAAACCGCTGTAGATTATTCAACTGGCGAAGAATTCGAACGTGATGCACTGGATGAACTCGTTGCTTATACCAAAACACATTTCACCTATGAAGAAGGCCTGCTGGAGCAAAATAATTACCCTGATTTTGAGCCCCATAAGGTACAACACACAAAAATGATTGAGCATGTTGAAGAAGTGCTCGCCGAATATGAAAAAGATCAACATACTGCAATGAGTAATGCGGTAGAGTATCTTAAAGGCTGGTTGATTAACCACATCAATGGTACTGATAAACAGTACAGCAGTTTTTTAATTGAAAAAGGCGTAAAATAATCCCTTCATAAGCATAAAAATACACCATAAATTCCTTTGAATTTCAGCCCAGTAACAATATGAAAATTATTCCCGTTTTACTCCTGACTCATTTCCTTTTTTCCCTTATGTTTAGCTCTGCACATGCAGAACAAACAATTAAATTCGACATCCCTCCTGCTGCACTGGAAAAATGGTACAAACCCGGCAACAAACGGCAGGTATGGTTACACACCATGTTCCGACTGCGACGTGAAATGCAAGCTATTAATGAATATGCAAAAGAAAATAACAAACCTGCAATGAAAAAATGGATAAAGCGTCTGGATAAAGATTACAACAAGATTGCGGATATGGTGCCCGAATGGGAAAAAGAAATTAAACCCAGGTTATTATCCGAGCTGAAAATGTTTGCAAAAAAGGGAGATTTTTTACGCGCGGCTAAAACACTAAAAATGATCAAGCGCACCTGTAACGATTGCCATGAAAGTTATCAGCCCGTTGTAACGGCTATCTATCGTTCACCCAGCTATGAGGATCTTAAGGTAAAGTCACTTAAAGGAACCTCTCATAGCTTTAAAGATAATATGAATGAATTGTCCATGTCTATTAACCAAATACTCATTGCGCTGGATGATGGTCATAAATCCACTGCCCTGCAAGCTCGCCTCAAGCTTAAAAAACAATTACACAACCTGGGAGATAGCTGCAGCAGCTGTCACAAAAAAGACGCCTATCCCAAAGAGCGTATATTAGGTAAAGCCACGCTTAAAAAGTTAGCTTTACTCGAAACAAGTATCGGTAAATGGCGGGTAAAAGAGAGTAAAGAGTTAATGGGAAAACTTGCCGTTACTGTTTGCGCACGCTGCCATAATACTCATCGTATTGTTTCAGACTTACGAAATACATTATTACCCGGTAAATAATAGTTATAGATCTTTGGGGACTCGTCATTGCGAAGGAATAAAATGACTGTGGCAATCTCATAGTGGATGCCACTTTTATGGAGATTGCCACGTTTCGCTTTGCTCATCTCGCAATGACGGTGTATTATTTTTGTTGAAATGAGCTCAATATCTGAAAGGTCAACACAAACACACCCTAGTATAATTTTCTTATACGAAGCTCGGGATTGTTATTAGTTCATTGTCTTAAGAAATCTTGTCCTGTTAAACACATTATATTTACCCGAAGGGTTATTCATCGGGATACGTTTAATTTCTTTTAACGTTAGCGAGTCGTAAACGATCACTGCTCCCTCCTTTTCCCAGATACTAACTAAAGCGTGTTTACCATCACGTGTAAATTCAACATGGGCAGATTTTTTTCCCGCTACAGGTCGTAATGTTTTTACAATTTCAAGACTGGACTTATCAATCACGTGTATTACATCTTTATTTGGTCCGAATAATACTTCTGCCCAGATGTATGGAGAGTTTTTATGCGTCTGCATATAAAAACCAGGGCCCAAAGTTTTAATCTCTTTAATGAGTTTCCAGCTTTCCATATCAAGAACACTAATAATACCTTTTCTAAAATTAGGTACGGCCAATACCTTTCGGCCTTTATAGTCAAAGCTGACTCCTGAACTAAAATGAGGTTTACCTTTTAAGGTTATTTCAGGAACAATAATTTTTCTTACATCCATGTCGACTACCTGGCCTTTACCCTTGTGCGTTAAGCCAACAAAAGAGATATAGTCTTCATCAAAAAAGAAGTCCTCTAGGTAATCATTAACGATAATGCGTCTTAGCGGAAAAGGTTGGTGTTTAGTATTTTCACCAGAATCTACTCGATAATCATGCACCCACATGCCGAATCCTAGCGGGGGTTCGTCGGCATAAACTATCTCCCAGAACTCTGGAATATCTTTAAAAGCCGCAAAAAAACTATTACCCGGAGGGGAAGTATAAACGGCACTTACTCGTGAAGACTTACCTTGAAGACTTTTTACTTCGAACAGTTTGAGCGGGCTTAAATCCTGTGTATCAAGCAGCACCATTGTATGGGGCAAAAAATTTGCCACCAGGAGGTAACGCCCATCAGCGGATATTGTCTGGTTGCGAGAATTAATACCAACACGAATTTCAGCCACCAGCTTCAAATTGTATAAATCGTATTTACTGATCCAGCCATCACGTGAAGAAAAATAAACAAAACGCCCGGAAGGTGAAAATTGTGGTTCTCCATATAATGAAAACCTTGATTTAAAACGGTGCACCGGTTCAAAGGTATCACCATCAAGTAGAGTGACATGATGGTCGCCCCTTTCCACCACTAAAAATACATTAAGCTGATCCTTAACATCCAATAATGGCTTACTCGGTAAGTTGTTTTGCTTATTATGAATAATGTGGCTGGCTTTAATTTGCGCCATATCCCAGGCAGGTATTTTTGCTAAGGGTGTATAGATAAAGTCGACGAGAGATTGAATTTCTTTGTTGCTCAACTTGCCTTTAAAAGCAGGCATTGGCGTCTTTGCACGACCATCATGGATGACTTTAATAGCAGCAGGCTTACGGAGATATTTGAGATTTTCAGGCAACAGAGCCGGCCCTATGCCTCCCAATCGATACTCACTATGACATTCTGCGCAATGCATTTTAAATAATTTTTTAGCATCATGAGTGATTGTTGTTTGAGCAAATCCTAGCTTCATAGCTAAGAGGCAAAAAATAGCAAAAGTAAACTTAAATAAAACAAGGTTGTTGAGTTTGATGGACCTGTTCTTCATATGTCTTAGTCAATAACGCGTACCGTACCCGTCATTTTTGGATGGGGGCCACAACGATAGGGGAAGGTACCACTTTTTTTAAATTCACGCGTGTAAACAAAACTCTCATCATCAGGAAACATATAATCATCTGGTTCTTCTTCGCCAAGCGCTTCAAACCAAACATTGTGGTATTGAAATTTTTCCCGATTTTCCCAACGAATTGTTTGCCCACGTTTAATCGTGATTTCCTGAGGTATAAATTTAAACGCTTTTATTATCACCAGAGGATCACTGTTTTTCTTATTGTCTCCACCCGCCAATACACTTTGATTAAAGACAGTCAGCGTAAACAATACCAGCAGCAATTTTAATTTCATTTTTTATTCTCAATCTATCCTGAAAGAAGCAAAAATTAAACTTGAGTATACACAAAAAAACCACAGGGCATTAACCCCATGGCTTTTGAGCCCGTCTCACTGCACCTCAACATGTAGGTTTACAGCTATTTCTTTATCGCATTAATTTCAGCATCTTCATTATCAAAACCAAGCTTGAGGCCAAGAGAAATATGATGGAAACGGCTATTACTGTAATCATCATGAATGGCAAAACCAATATTATACATTTGGTCAGTCGCCATACTAACATCACCCAGCTTGTCTGAAGCCAACTTACGTGTCATTTCAACCGTCCAGACACCACCTTCCAGACTACCGGTGAAACTTACTCCCTGACCACCTGTCATGATACGTTCAGCCAGGATATAACCATCTTCTGATTCACCCGTTCCTGACTTGTAACGCAACAAGTCCATGAACACACCTTTCTTCAATAAAGCCTCTATTTCGGCCTTGCTTTTCAGCTTGTCCCAACCACCGCGTTTTTTACCATCCTTACCTGCTATTTCAATCGCGGTACGACTTTCCTTCAGGTACTTGGTAAAGCCTCCACTAAGATCAAGTTGCTTCGCCAAAGGACTGGATTTCAATAATGCTTTATCCGGCTCATGAGGCATGTTATTCGTATCATGATGGCAAGTTTGCCAACAACCCGCACGTTCTGCGTATTCAACGTCAGGATTTTCTTCACTGTCCGTTGTCAGCATGACGGCAAGTTTAATTGGATTCTCAGGATCCATCTTGCCACCAGAAACAAATGGCGCAGGTGCATGTTTTGTATCCTTCCACTGGAAGCGCATATAGAGATTGCTGGCATCATGCACAGCCTGTACCTTCATTACTATGAAGCCACGCTTACCAGGAATAGGGGTTGGTTCAAGTATTTCACCTGATACAATTTTTTCACCAATATCAACTTCTTCTTCTTCATGACAATCAAAGCAACGATCGCCTGTCATGAAAGCACGTTTTCCACCGTGGTCACTGCCTTTCATTACCCATTCCATTGAAGACTGTCCAGGGAAAAACAGCGGTACTTCTGCTGCTGTAATACTGCTCCAGTCAATCTTTGAAGTAGATGCTGAACCAGTCGGCTTGGCCGCAGGTGCAGAATCTTCAACGGCTTTTTCTTCAACAATCGCTTCAGGTGCACTCACTGCTTCAGTTTCAGTAGCACTTTTTTTCTTTACGAGTTTATTACCGTTATCAATAAATACCTGCCACTGTGGTGCAATTGGACGTTTATTATCAGGATCTGGTTTTGATATTTCATCCAGCTCTTCTTCACTAAGTTGATCATGAACTTTAGTATGTGCAATTCCTTTATGACAATCGATACAGGTATTACCCTCTACCATTGCGGTTGCGTGTTGTTTGCGAGAACGTTTTTTCTGACTTTCCGGAGCCATAGAATCAAAATTATGACAGTTTCTACATTCACGAGAATCCGTTGATTTCATCCCGCGCCAGACATTTTTTGCTAACGTTAAGCGTTTAGCATCAAACTTCTCTGGTGTATCTATTGTACCAAGAACCTTATGGAAAACCTCGTTACTGGCCTGAATTTTACGTATAACCTTATGTATCCATGGGCGAGGGACATGACAATCGGAACAGGTCGCGCGTACACCGCTACGATTAGTGTAGTGAATAGTTTTTTGGTATTCCTTATAAACATTTTCTTCCATTTCATGGCATGAAATACAAAAATCCATTGTATTGGTGACTTCCATTGAAGTATTAAAACCACCCCAGAAAACAACACCAACAATCATAAAAAATAATGATGCACCAAGAGTGGTTCCAAACATTACTTTGCGAGACATTAAACCGAACTTTCTTGATGAAATAGACATAATTTACATCCAGCTTTGTATAGTTAACATTACATAAGAAACCTTTTATAAAGTCTCTTGTGTAATATATGTGCTTATTGGTTAGAAGAAGAGCGGACATACATGGTATGTCCGCCCAATTTCATTTTCTAAGTAACTTAAAAGTATTCCTTAAGTTACGTGGTTAACACGGTTGTATACATTGAACTTACCTGTTGGAGCGTAAAGTCCTTTAATGCGTGCTTTTTCTTTAAGTGTTTTGGCATCATAGATAACCATTTCACCGTTAGGTTTCAGGCTGTCTGAACGGTTCCAGATAGATACCCAAACTTCATCACCGGCTTTGTTGAACTCAAAGTGAACAGCAACATAACCTTTCTTCTTGGTCACACGAATGGTTTTAATAACCTTACGTGTTTTCTTGTCGAGAATCTTGATGGATTGCTGTATTTCTGGCTCTGGATGCAAGGTTTGGTCCATCCATACATAGTCACTCTTAGGATGGGTGCGCAGGAATACGCCAGGGCCGTCAGTGTCAACGGTGTAACACTCTTTCCAGGCTTTGTCCTTGTTCCTTTTGGGATCGTTACCCCAAACGGTAAGTTTACCAACACCAAGATGCACGGTTCCGCCGACAGGGCCACACTTAGGATCAATCCAGTTAGCACCTGGACCTGGGTGAGGTTTTTTGTCAGTTTTGATCAACGCTTCCAGCTTTTCGGTTTTGGTATCTACCACAACCATGGTGTCAGAGGCATTAGCCGCAATCTGGAAATAACGACCGGTAGGATCGAAGAAACCGTCATGCAGATACTTGGCAGTGTCTATCTTGGTGATTTTGAGGTTTTCAATATCATCGTAATGCACCTGCCACATCTGTCCCAGCTCTTTCATCGCAACAAGCCAGCTGGCGTCATGCGGTGTGTCGTAAATTGCAGCAACACGTGACTCATTGACATAGTTACCGTCAATATTAACACCACGCGAAGAAACGACTTTTAATGGAACCATGGTTTTTGCATCAAGGATGACAAAATGGGGTGGCCAGTAACCACCGCCAATCACATATTTACCATCACCGGACAAGGCAACGTCACGCGCATCATAAGCGACCTGTGTTGATGCTACCTTCATTTTATCCGGTGTTTGCCATAAGTCGAGTTTAGTCATTAAACCATCACGACCCATGGTGTACCAGAAACGACCGCGATCTTTAGCGTCCATCGTTTTATTGTGTTCAACCGTTTTCAGTACGTGTACTGCATAACCTGTTTTAACACGAGCAAAGACTTCTTTTTTGTCACCATCCATAATAACGACATTGCCGGCATCACGTTCGATAGCAATGAAGAAGTTCTGCCAGTTACGGTTATGTAATGGCTTGCTTGGGTAGTCTTTCGGTTGTACAAAAACCTTATGACGTTCCTTCATTAAAGCCAGTGACATTTCTGGTGGCACCGGCGGTTCCATCTGGATGTAACGCGCCAGCATGTTAATTTCTTTCTTGCTGAGAATGTTATCGAAGTTGTTCATACCGCCTTCGGTACCAATCGTGATAATTTTCTCCAGACGTTTTGTGCCTTTTTTCAGTGTACCTTTACTCTTTTTGACTTTGTTAGGATGCGGCTCCAGGTTACTCCCGGTAGCACCCACACGTAAAACACCATGACAACCAGCACATTGCTGGAAGTACAGGGATTTTGCCTGCTCAAACTCAGCATCATTAAGTGGTTTAAACTTCTTTTTGGCAAACGCGACGCCAGTGGACGCCGCCATGCCGAGGATGACAGCTAACATCGCCGCCGTATATTTTATCGAATGTTTTGTACTCATAATTAGTACTCCTACTTTTTGTGTTTACCAAAAATCATTATAACTAAATTCTGCTGCACCATAAAAAATCTTTAAAATAAGTAAGGGTTTTGACGTCTAGATCCATAATATAAATATAATCTAAGGATTTAAACAGTGCATAACGATGCGCACTCAAACAGTCTTCCAATGTTTCCAAGCCCTACAATAAAAGATTGGTTAATTTTATACATGCTATCGATATAAAAACCTTGATTTTGATCAAGTAATGTTACCGACACATATACTTAAGCTTAAGAAGTAAGTCTTGTATATGCCAAATAGAGGGGTATTTTGGAAGAACCAGAAAGATTAATGGTGATCCATTACAGGATTTGCTGATAATTTAGATAATTTTTTCATAAGTAGTTTGCATGGGCTCCTTAGGTTATATGGAGCCCATGCATTACTTTCAGTCAGTTTCAGAAATCCTTATTAGTAAACATCGTTCATCGTGTTGTACACATTGAACTTGCCTGTTGGAGTAACCAGGCGTTTATCCTTAATGACTTTCTTCAATTTCAACGTCTTATCATCGATAACCACAATTGCAGATTGCTGTTTCGCGCCGCTCCACACAGAGAACCACACCTCATCACCTTTGCGATTAAACTCAGGTTGAACAACACGTTTGGGACCTTCACCCAGTTTTGCCCATTTTGCGATAGGTAAAACTTTGAATGGTTTGTCCAGGTTCTTCAAATCAAAGACAGCTACAGACTGGCTCACGGTTGCCGTTGGGTTTAACGTTGCATCAACATATAAATGCCGAGACTTTGGATGGGTTTTAATAAACAGTGAACCACCACCCAAGCCTTTTAAAGTACGAACCACTTTCCAGGCATTCTTTTTATGCTTTTTAGGATCAGTACCAATTAAGGAAATCGTATCATCACCTAAATGACTGGTTGCCCATACAGGACCATACTTTGGATCCTTAAAGTTTGCACCACGACCTGGATGTGGAATTTTGCCTACATCAACCAGCGCCGCTAACTTGGAGGTTTTAGAATCGATAACTGCAATCTTGTTAGACTTGTTGGCTGCCGACATAAAATAACGATGTGTCGAATCCCAGCCACCGTCATGCAAATAACGTGCAGCATTAATACTCGTCATCTTAAGGTTATCCAGATCCGAATAATCGACCATCAGTACCTTACCGGTTTCCTTAACATTGATAATGAATTCAGGTTTTTCATGTGAACCAATGATAGCTGCAACACGAGGTTCTGGATGATATTCCTGAGTACCCACTGTCATTCCGCGTGTTCCAACGATTTTCAATGGCTCCAATGTATCACCTTTCATGATGGTGAACTGTGGTGGCCAATAAGCACCGGCAACCGCATATTTATCTTCATAGCCTTTGTATTTAGATGTTTCAACAGAACGCGCTTCCATACCTACTTTAATTTCAGCTACGTTACCTGGTTTCTTCATCCAAAGATCGATGAGATTAATTTTAGCATCACGACCAATGACATAAAGGTAACGACCAGAAGTGGACATACGAGAAATATGTACTGCATAACCTGTGGTGATGATAGTAATAATTTTTTTAGTATCACCATCAATCAATGCGATTTCACCAGAGTCACGTAATGTCACAGAGAAAATATTTTTCAAATCATATTTGTTCATCTGTTTTTTAGGACGTTTATTCACTGGAATAATAACTTTCCAGCTGGCCCTGGTTTCCTTCATGCCAAATTCTGGTGGCACGGGTGGCTCATGCTGTAAATAACGCGCCATTAAATCCACATCTTTTTCTGACAATTGGCCTGAAGAACCAAAATTAGGCATACCACCGGGAGAACCATAACCAATAAAGGCTTTCAAATACGCTGTACCTTTAGGTAAAGTAATATCTGGCGTTAAGGGCTTACCAGTTGCACCTTTGCGAAGTACACCATGACAGCCTGCGCAGCGTTCAAAGAAAATTTTCTTGGCACGGGTAAATTCAGCTGCTGTTATCTTTGGTCCTTTTGGCGATAGCAGTTCTTTTGTCGCTCCAGGATCAATAGGAATAGGCGCGCTCCCCTTGTAACGCATTTCTTCTTCGGGTGTAGAGGGATGTTCACCGCTTGCGGCATACAAAGGTGTACTGGCAATAAACCCAGTCAGCACTACACTTGCAATGGATAGTTTTGAATAATTCATTTTTGACGCTCCGTTTTTTATATTATATTTATACAGGCATTAAAATAATTAATCATTTAGGCTAATCCTTATCTATCAGCTAAACATTGATATAGATCAAAAAATGAGTATTTAGGTAAGTAAAATCAATTACTTAATTGAGGTCTTACTGGCTCGTTCTCTTTTTTTGTGCTTTCCAGCAAGTGGCGGACACTTATACGCATTCCAGTAAGTCACCTGACAATCCAGGCAATAATGACATTCATTGACATTAATTCCGTCCGTTGAACGAATGGCTCGAACTTCACATTCATTTCGGCAGATCTGGCAAGACCGGCCACATTCCTTATAACGACGTAACCATTCAAAAATACGAAATTTAGATGGGAAAGTCAGTGCAGCGCCAAGAGGACAGATATAACGGCAATAAAATTTACGATTAAAAGCAGATATTAATAATAAACCTGCCGCATACATCACATAACCCCATTCACGTGCAAAGTGCAGCGTGATGGTTTTTAAAGGGTTCAACTTCAGCCAGTTGTTCGGCCATCACTAATGACTGCAATGAAACAGCAAATAGACCCAACATAATAAAATACTTAATTGCCCACAAACGCTCATGAACAACTTCGGGAAACTCAAATGTTGGGCACTTAAAACGTTCAGTAATTCGAAAGATCAACTCCTGTAGTGCACCAAAAGGACAAAGCCAACCACAATAGACGCCCGTCCCCATAATAAAAACGTTATGGGATCGATAAGAAAATTATCCCAACTGAAACCCT